>NZ_JBFUGX010000106.1:0-8658 GCF_056402675.1 Polaromonas sp. P3_C2
GTCGTACCCGTGGCGTTGCTCAAAAAAGGCATGTAGGAGCCCACCATCAAGATATTGCCCGTGTTGGCGATATCGACGCGGCCGGCGCYGTTGAAGCTGCCCTGGAAGCTGGCGGTGGCGGCGGTGTTGCGAAGGGTGATGTCGCCCGATGTACTGTTGTTAAGTCTGCCGAAATTCTGGATCTGGTTGCCTGCGTTGGCCAGCGTCATGCCCCCGAAACTGGTGGCCTGCAAGGTGTTCGCGACGATGGCCTGGGTTTGCGACAGCGCGCCGCGGCTTAGCAGCGCAACAAGACCGGTGCCGGACTGGGTGATGCCGGCCGTTCCGTCCACCGTCCCCACCGACAAGGCAGAGTAGGAGCTAACCTCGAAATTGTTCGTTCCGTAGGCGCGACCGCTGACCTGGCTGATCTGGTTGAGTGAGTTGTCCAGGATGACGGTTTGTGCATCGGCCTTCAGGTTGGCAACCGTGAATGCCGCTGTTTGCGAGATGCCCGAACCTGCAGCGTTGCTGTTTATCAGGCTCAAGCTGGGTGCGCTGGCCAGGTTGATCGCGCCGCCGGTGTYGCCGATGACTATGCCGCCTGTATTGGAAGTGCTGCCGATCGCGATCACCGACGCGGTGATCCGGTTAAGCTCGGCGTTGCTCAGGTTCATGGCGGCGGTTTCTGATGCGCCGCCGAGTGTGATCGGCTGGTTGGCGCTGAAGATGTCCGTGTTGACCAGCACCTTGCCCGCGCCCGCGTTGACGGCGGAGCCGATGTTGATGCGGTCGCCCAGCAGCGTGATCGCACCGCCTCCGCTGGTGATGCTGGCGCCGTCGATGTTCAGGGCGTAGCTGCCGGCCGGCGCAATTGCACCCGTAGGAAAATTCATTCCGCGCAGCGTCATGGCCGCCGTGTTGGAGTTGATGCTGCCGCCGGTCAGGCTCACGGCATGACCCCCGCCCATAGAGCTTGTCCCACCGAGGTTGCCGATCATGGTGATCTCGCCGGTCGAGTTGATGCTGCCGCCCACCATGGAGATGCCGGTAATGTTCGCCGTTCCCCCGTTCGAACTACTGAACAAACCCGTACTGTTAAAACCAAGCCTGCCCGCGACGATGTCTGCGCCGGCATCGATGAGGACGCCGGAGCCGCTGATCCCGGCAGCATTTAACGAGGACGATCCGTCCAGCGTGATGCTGCGCAAGGTGCCGGACTGCACTTTTCCTCTTGCTATCAGGCCCTTGACCTCGGTGGCGGCACTACTGACACCGGCCCGGCCGGTAGCGGTGATATAGCCGCCGGTGCTGGATACCTCCGAGCCGGTGCCGAGTTCCACGCCGGCAGTACCTGCCAGGGAAAACAACCCTGTACGCCCGGTGATGTCGATATTGCCCGCACCTGTGATCCTGGCCAGAGAATCCAGCCGTACGCCGCGGGCCACCTGAGCGATGACCCCGGTCATGCCTACGTCACCGGCGATGGTGACGGTGCCGGTGCCGCCGGTCACGCTGGAATTGGTGACGACCACGCCGCCCGAAGAGCCGCCCGTGGCGCTGCCACCGCCATTCACCAGTCTGCCGGTGATGTTTATCGTTCCGCCCCCGCTGACGCCGATGTTGGTTTGCGTGGCGCCTTCATTGACGAGCTCGAGCGCGTGGTGGCTCGTCCTGGCACCCGACGCTTCGACGGTGATGTTTCCGGTGCTTGCCACGCTGGTGCCCGCCAGCTTCACGGCGCTATCGGCGCTGTTGATGTTGGCATTGCCGCTGGTAAGCGTGGAGCGGTCCAACAGCACGCCATACTGCGACTGGTCTGTCGTGGTACCGTTGATGGTGAGGGCGCCGGTGCCGGCGTTCAGGGTGCTTTGGGACACCCGCACGCCCGAACTCCCGGCCTGGCCCGCGCCGGTCAGCGTGATCGCGCCTCCGCTGGTCTGCAGGACCGTGTTGCTGATATCCAGCGCGCCGGCGGAGTTGAGATTGATCGTGCCGGCGCCGCCGGTCGCGGAGATGGCGGAGGTCTTGATAGCCTGGGTGGCCGCCGCTGTGGTCACGCTCGCCGAGCCCCCGCCGGAAACCTTGAACGCCAGGCCGGCGCCGTGCGTGCTGCCCGTGAGGTCGATGCCGGTACCGGTGGGACCGGTGGTTCTGATGGTGAGATTGAGGCCACTGAGGAGCTCTACATCGGCATTGCCGAAAGTGCCCGTGACGTTGATCGAATCCGTGGCCTCAATAACCACGTCGGAACCCATCGCTTCAATCGTGTCCTCGTAAATGGTGTCGGCGGCCCCGCCTGTGCCGCCCGCGATGGTCATCGTGGCCGGGTCGAGCAGCCAGGTGCCGGTCTTGCCTCGCGGCGCCAGCGTGTTCACCCTGAAGCCCGGCAGGATTTTGAAGTGCGCGGCGCTTGTCTCGATAAAGCCGCCGTCACCGCCATCCGGGGCGCTGGCATCCAGCGTACCGCCCATGTTGACCATGCCGTGCTCCATATCGCCGATCAGCATGATGCGGCCGGCCTTGTTGGCAATCGTCTTCGCTTCAATGACGCCGGTGTTGTTGACGGTGCCCGTGGTGAGACTGTCGAGCGCTTTCGCGCCCAGCAGCACCTGGCCGCCGTCGGCCTTGATGAGCTGTTTGTTCTCGGCCAGTGCGTTGATCGCGCCCTGATCGATGCTGTAGCCGAGCAGGCTCCCGTTGTCCAGGTTCAAGGTGACTTTGTTGCCCGCAGCCAGAAGCGCCGTGCCAAGGCTTGCGGTCATCACGCCTTCGTTGCGCACTTCCGGTGCCAGCAACGCCAGGTAGCCGCCGGGAGCCGCCGTCAAGGTGCCCTGGTTGACCACAGAGCCGCTGCTGCCGTTGCTGCTGAAGACGTGGTTCCCCGCCATGAAGTCGGCATTGCTCATGCTCAAGGTAGAAGCCACCAGTCCGCCGACGTTGACCTGTGAGCCGGCACCAAACAACACCCCGTTGGGATTAAGAATGAAGACCTGGCCATTGGCAGTCAGGCTGCCGAGCAGCTCGCTGGGGCTGGCGCCGGTGATGCGGTTCAGTGCAATCGCTGAGGCATTGGGCTGGTTGAATCGCAGCGCCTCGTTGGCCGCAGTAGACAAACTGGTCCAGTCGATGGCCAGGCGCTGGCTGGCCTGGTTGATGGTGGTGGTGTTGCCTAGCGTGGAGACACTGCCGCTACCCGCCGACACACTGGCATTGGCTGCATCGGCCGCATGCGCTTCATGTGTGAGCACCGCCAGGGAGGTAAGCAACACCAGCGCCGCGCGGCAGGCCGTATTGAGCCTGAAGTCCGCGCCACCGCCATCGACGCCATGGCCTCCTTCCGCCTGCACGTCATCCCACTGCACGCTGCCGCGCGCCGAGCCACCCTTGCTTCTGCCCTTGGCATTTTCCGCCACGGCCACCCACAGATTCAGGGCGGTGTTCCAGACAAGGCGGTAAATACGGTTCATGCTGGCGTGACTTTTCATGGAGGCTTTCGTTGGCGGGTGGAACTTGCAGCGAGCCAGGTTGCCCGCCAATCAGTCGGGCCAGCGCCCCGGATGTTGTGGAACGCCTTGCCCGACTGGCCGTCATCGTACGAATCACGAAAGCCGCTGTCTGTAGCGCATATGCGCTACGCCAGATACCTTCAGGGGCCCCGTTCTAGAGACGAGATCGGATTGCAGACCAATAAAAATAGGCGCGAACAGCTATCAAAAATATAGCAAACCGGTCGGCCGGGTGGCATGATGATCGGCACCGGCGGGCAGCGAACAGGCCCTGCCGGTGACCAGACACCCGTTACCGGCCTGCACGTAGAACAAACGAGCTACACAAATAGCGAGTCGTGCGCCCGAAACCGTCGCAAAATGTCTGCCTGATGAATGCACCTTCCGCTGAACAAGACCTGCCCGTGATCCATGTCGCCATCGTCGAGGACGATCCGGGCTTTCGCGGAGCGCTGAGTCGCGTGGTGCAGGGCGCTTCTGACATGCGCCTGGTGGGCGCGGCGGGCACCCGTGCCGAAGGCTTGCAGATGCTGAAGCAGCCGCCGGCCGATGTGCTGCTGGTTGATTTGGGCCTGCCCGATGGCTCGGGCATTGACGTGATCCGCGCGGCTTCCCGACAGTGGCCGGCCTGCAGCATCATGGTGAGCACCAATTTTGGCGACGAGACGCATGTGATGCAGTCGATCGAGTCCGGCGCTGCCGGCTACCTGCTGAAAGACAGCTCACCGCTGAAGATGGCGGCCGAGATCCGCAGCCTGGCCAGCGGCGGCAGCCCGATCAGCCCCATCATCGCCCGGCAGGTGCTGGCACGCTTTCGCCGCAGCACCGCAGCTGGCGCCGGCACGACGCCCGCCGATATCGACGCGTCATCGCTGCTGTCGGCACGTGAAAAAGAAGTGCTGGACTACATCACCAAAGGCTTCACTGCGGTGGAAATCGCCAGGTTGATGGAGTTGTCGCACTTCACGGTGCGCACTTTTGTGCGGCGCATCTACAGCAAACTCAAGGTTACCTCCAAGGCTGAAGCGATCTACGAAGCCAGGAACCAGGGCATTTTGGCGCAGTAGTTGCCCGCGCGAATGCCTTTTCATCACCACCGCCTCCTGCGTTTTTCGCCCCGCATAGCCGTAGCGCTGCTGGCAGCGGCTGCGGTGCTGACGGGTCTTGTCGCCTGTGACTCTGCGGGCACCCGCGCGGGTGGCTCCCCCAACGCAGCGGCCCTGCATCTCACCCAGGCTGACTGGCAGGTGCAAACCGATGCGGGCTTCACCTCGCCACCGCTCACTCTCGACGGCCAAATCCTGCTGGACCGCTGGCAACCCGTTACGCTGCCGCATGCCCTGCCCATAGCGTTGCTGGGACAGGCCCGGGCTGCAGCATCCGCCAGCGTGGCCCCCGTCACACGCACCAGCTGGTTTCGACTGACYGTGCCGCAGGCCCCGGCATCGTCCACGCCACTGGCGCTGTATGCGGCCCGCGTGCGCACCGACGGCACCCTCGCGGTCTATGCCGACGGTCATCTGGTACACACCGCTCAGCAGCAAGGCCCGTTATGGAACAGCCCGCACACGCCGATGTGGGTGCTGCTGGAGAAATCACCGGACGGCCGGCTGCCGCACGAGATCACACTGCGCATCGAGCACACGGCTGCGACGCAGGTGGCGCTGTCATCACTGTGGCTGGGCCCGGTGGATGCCATCAGCTGGCGCTACCACGGCCGCCAATGGCTGCAGCAGGAATTGCCGGGCATGTTCAGCTCGGCTTTCCTCGCGGTCGGCATCTTCGCCTTGCTGGTGTGGTTGCGGCGCCGGCATGAGCCGGGCTATCTGCTGTTTTTTGTGCTGGCGGCCATGTCCTTCATGCGGGGCCTGCATTTTTATGTGAGCTTCCCGATTGCCAACGACTGGTTTGCCTGGTTCACCGTCAACTCGCTGTTCTGGCTGGTCACGGTGGTGCACTTTTCAATCGGCCTGCTGCACCGGCGCCAGCAACTGTGGCTGACGCGGGCACTGATCACCGCGTCCGTGCTGATGGCCCTGCTGACCCTGCCCCTGTGGTCGGCCCTGCCCAACACGCCGAGGACCACACCAGTGCTGTATGTGGTGGCCGCACTGATGGGCGTGAGCGTCAGCGTGGCGGGCGTCATCAACGCCTGGGGGCGCTCTCGCAGCGCCATGGTGGTGGCCATCGGGACGGTGCTGGCCACGCTCTTTAGCGCGACCGACTGGCTGGTACAGAACAATTTCATCAGCCCCGAAAACTGGTATCTGGGCCCGCATACCAACGCGATCACCTTCAGCGTCTTCGGTTATGTGATGTACCGCCGTTACACCGGCGCCATTGCGGAAGTCGAGCAGGTCAACGCCAGCCTGGCCGAGCGCCTGCGGGCACGCGAAGCCGAACTTGAAGCCAGCCACCGCAGCCTGCGCGAGATTGCCCAGCAGCAGATGCTGAGCGATGAACGCCAGCGCATGATGCAGGACATGCACGACGGCTTGGGCTCGACGCTGATCAGCGCCATCCGCTCCATCGAAGGCGGCGGCATGAGCGACGAACGCGTGACGCAGACCCTCAAGGACTGTATGGACGACCTGAAGCTCGCCATCGACTCGATGGAGCCGGTGGAGGCCGACCTGTTGCTGCTGCTGGCCACACTGCGTTTCCGGCTCGAACCCCGGCTGGAAGGCACCGGCGTCACGCTGCTGTGGGAAGTGCAGGTACTCCCCACGCTGGACTGGCTGAACCCTTCCAGCGCGCTGCACATCCTGCGCATCATCCAGGAAAGCGTGGCCAACATCCTGCGCCATACGCATGCGACCGAGATCCGCTTTAGCACTGCCATCGAAGGCGCCGGGGTGCAGGTCATCATCGAAGACAACGGCCAGGGCTTTGATGTCGACCAAGCCTTTGGCGACGCCGCGGGGAAAGGCCTGCAAAACCAGCGGCGCCGCGCGCAAACCATTGACGGCACGGTCAACTGGCAATCGGGGCCGGCGGGCACGCGCTTTACCTTGTGGCTTCCATTGGCCCCCACAGTCACTCACTCCGTGTAGTTCCTTGCCCCCCGAGGGGGCCGCCCGCCTGTGGCCCGGCAAAGCCGGTTCCACGGCTCATGCTGGTTGAAGAGTTCTGTGCGCACAAACGGGGGCCGCGGGACTGGCTTTGCCAGACCGCAGGCGCCGCCCCCTGAGGGGGGAACAGGCTACACGAAGTGAGGCTGGACGGGGGTGGGCTTATTCCTCGTTCGTGTTTCCGGCTTCGGCAGCGGCAGCTTTCAGGGCGTCACTGGGGTCTGCACCACCTCCCTGCGCGCCGCCACCGTCACCTGAAGCGCCAAGGCTCGCGATGTTCCGTAGCGCGCTCAGATAAGCGTCGCTTGCCGGGCTGCCGCCTGGCACTACCGGCACCGGTACAGGCGCTGCTACCGGGTTGATGGTCAGCACGCCGTCGACATAGGCCAGCGCGTAATTGCCGGCACTGTAGCCGCCGGGCGTAATGGCGTAGCTGCCCACAGCGCTCGCGCCTTGCGAACTGCCGCCGTAGGTCAGCGCGCCGCCCAGCACGGCAGCCGTTTCGCCGCCCACAAAGCCGCTGAAACTCACGCCGTTTCCGCCGGTATAGGCTGCGGCGCCCACGGTCCGGTTGTCATTGTTGGCCGTGACGCTCAGGTTGGCCTTGTTGATGTCGGCCGTCGCCGTGACGGGAGCCGCAGCCAGCTGGTAGTTGCTGGCCAGGCCGCCCGCGCCGTTGGCCAGGCCGTAAGTGGCGGTCACGGTCTTGCCGTTGGCGGMATTCGCGTCGGAGAAGTTGGCACCCGTGGAATTCAAGGTCAATAGCTCACCGTAGGCCAGGCCCGTCAGGGTGCCGACGTTGCCGAGGGTCGCTGTTGCGCTGCCATCGTAGGTTTTGTTGTTGGCCGCCATGCCTGTCACGCTCACCGTGGCTTTGCCCACCGTCAGGGTGCCGTTGGTGTACGCAATGCCGTAGCCCAGGGCTGAAGCCAGCGTGCCCTGGGTGATGGCGTGCGTGCCCGCGGAGGCCGCGGAACCCGTCGGCGCTGCCAGCACGCCGGCCAATGCGGTTGCAGCCGTGTCGCCGGCCACCAGCCCGGAATTCAGTGTGTACGTCAGGCCTGGGTCGGCCGCGCCATAGACCTTGGCCTGGTTGTCACCCGTGATGGTGAGCACCGGCGTCACGCTGTACACCATGCGGTTGCCGCTGAGCGAAGTCATGGATGCATCGGTGGGAGCATTGGCGGCGTAGGTACGGCTGAAAGCGTTGCCGGTGGAGGCAAAGCCGCCAAAGGTGTTGGCCGTCGGGTCGGTCGAATACACCAGGAAGCGGCCCGCGCCCGGGTTCAGCGGCGTGGCGCCGGCGTTGTTGATGAAGTTGCGCCCGGCGGCCAGCACCAGCGAATCATTGGCGGCACTGCCGGAAGTCACGGTGTTGTTCAGCGTGATGTCACCCGCAGCGCCGGTGGCGCGCACCAGCACCTTGCCGCTGGCAGTCAACCCTGCCGTGTTGACGGTGCCGACGGCCAGCGCGCCGGCCTGCGAGTAGTCGACGCTGCCGGTGTTGCCTGCCAGCGTGGTCACCGCGTTGCCTGCATTGTTCAGCGCATGGCTGCCGGTGCCCAGCAGTTCCAGGCCCGTAGCAGTGATCGCCGCGCTCTGTGTGCTGGTACCGGCGGTGTTCAGCGTGAGTTCGCTGGCCGTCAGCGCGCCGTTGATGGCGATGTTGCCGCCGGTCGTGATCAGCTTGAGCTTGTCCTGGCTGTTGCCGAACGCGCCGCCCACCGTGATGCCGGCATTCGAAGCCAGGCTGACGGTCTGGGCGGAACCCGCGTTGGTGCTCACGCTGAAGTTGCCGGTGTCGATGGCATTGGCGGCGGTGATGCTGATGTCACCGGCCGCGCCCGTGGTGCTCAGCACCTGCGCACCGCTCACGTTGGTACCCAGCGCGATGCCGTTTTGTGAGGACGCCGTCAGAGACGTCCCGCTGACGTTGTTCGCCGCGCCGTTGCCGTCGGTAATGGCACCGGCCGCGGCGCTGAGGCTGACCGAGCTGCTCGACACCGCCTTGACCGCCAGGCTGCCGGCCGTGGCCGTGACATTGACGCTGCCCGCCGCGAATATGTTTTCCAGCGTGCCGCCGTTGGCCAGGCTCAGGT
>NZ_JBFUGX010000107.1:0-8654 GCF_056402675.1 Polaromonas sp. P3_C2
CTTTGCCAGACCGCAGGCGCCGCCCCCTCGAGGGGGGAACAGGCTACACGCAGTGAGCCTGGACGGGGGGGCTGCTTGTTTAGGGCATGAAGAAGCTGCGCGGGTGGCTGCGCAGGCGTGCCCAGATGGCGATGCGTATGCGGGCCCGGTCCAGGTTGCTCACGTTGTGCGCCTGCAGGGCCAGACGAAACGCCAGGTAAAAACTCACACCGAGGTTGAGCGCGCCTATCAGGGGAATGGCAAGGATGCAGGACCAGATTTGCCAGTGCCGGAATGCTTCGAGCCCGAGAGAGGCGCCGGCCGCCGCCAGTTGTCCGGTTGACAGGGTGACGTGGCGGGCCTGGAGTTCAAGCCCGAAGAAACCGGTGAAGGCCGGTATGAGRCCGAGCATGAAACCCAGTGCGATGTTGGACGCGAAACCCGAAATGTTGTCGCGCATGAAGCCGGACCAGCGCGCAGCGCGCTCGCCGCCCAGCACGGAAGTGATGCGCGGGTTGTGGCGCATCGCCGAGTCAAGATGATGCAGTACAAACCAGTTCTCGGTCCAGCCCCCGATCATGCTGGCTGCGAACAGGATGCCGCCGGTGAACCCGGCCCACAGCAGGGCGGGGCCCATCACGGTGAGGGTTTCCAGCACGTGGTGCGCGTCGGCGACGCTGATCATGGGCCGGCCCAGAACGACCTGGATCAGCGTGTTGACGAGCAGCACGGCCGGAACGACCATGAATACATTGCCGCACACCGCCGCAACTTGCGAACGCACCAGGTGTGTCACCTCGTCGACAAACGCTTCAATGGGGCCGGTCGTATCGACCGAACCGATGTCCTTGAGCTTGGCCGCCATCGCCGGTGCGGTCATGGCAGGCTGTTTGGTGGCCAATGTGAAATGCAGCAGCTGGATGACAACAAAGCTGCCGGCATAGACGACGCTGGACCAGAAGCCGCCCCAGAAGGCAGAAAGACCAACGGCGACGACCATGAATTTCAGGAGCGTGGTGAAAGCGGTGATCGCTCCGCCGCCCATGGCCTTGCCCAGCATTTCGCGGTATTCCTCGCGGGTACGGGTGATGTAGGTTTCCCCGGTCTCTGCGCTGCGCTCAGCCATCTTGGCCGACAGCAGCGTGGAGTTGGCGCTGATCAGCGCGCCTATGCTTTTGCTCTCCTGCGCCGTGATGACGCGGCGCGTCAGCAGTTTCAGCGCAGCCATGCCGGGTTTGGCCGAAAGCAGGGCGTCCAGCAGTTCGCGCACGCGCAGGATGCGTTCGCGTAACTGGCGCAGGCGAAACACCATGCCGACGGAGATGCCGTGGTCTTCAAGGTGCACGTAAATGCTGTTGACGGCCTGGCGGCAGGCGTCCAGTCGCTCACGGTACTGTGCGATGGCGGATTGCAGCTGGGCTTCGTTCCGGTCAGGCTTGAAGAACGCGTTGCGCAGCTCGTCAATATCAGCGGGCAGGGCATGGAAGGCCCGGGCGTGTGGCGTGGCGCGGTTCATGCGCAGCCGCAGCTCCGGCGCAAAACCGGTGGCGCGAATCTGCGCAGTGCAATACGTCAGGGCGTCCATCAGGCTGTATTGCCAGTGCAGTGCATCCAGCTTTGGGCTGGCCGACAGCAGCTGCGTCAGGCGGCTGATCTGGGCATCTTCCAGTGCGCCCATCCACTGGGCATCGAAGCGCGTGGGAGCGACCAGCGGGAAAAGCTCCGAAGCATCGGTGGTTTCGGGTGTTCCGGGAAGCAGCTTGCGACGCAGGCGTTCGGCCAGCTCGCTGACAAACGCCGTGCGCGGAGCAAAGCCGAAGTCGGCCAGCAAGGTGGTGATGTCAACGGTCTGCATCAGCGTTTGCCACCAGGCTTGCAGCCGTGTGCGCACTTCGGGCTGCATCTCCACGGCGTCCATCAACGCCTGTACCCGTGACACGGCCGCAGGCACGGAAGTCTGGTCGCCGCGAATCCACTCGAAAAGCTTGATCAGCCAGACATGGCGCTGGGCCAGGTCGGCGTCGGGGTCGAGCGCCTTCAGGAGGGAAGCAAGATCCTTCATCAGCCGGTCAAACCCATCCGTTCAGTGCAGCACCCGGCCGTGCGGGGCGCTGCCGTTGTGTGCTTCCAGAACGAACATGGCAATGGGTACGTCAAAACGTTCGCCATCTTCGGCCACACAAAAATAGCTGCCGTGCATGGTGCCGGTGGGCGTGCGCAGGCGTGATCCGCTGGTGTACTGGAAGGACTCACCCGGCTTGAGCAGCGGCTGGTGGCCCACAACGCCAAGCCCTTTGACCTCCTCGTTGTGACCGTTGGCGTCGCTGATGATCCAGTGGCGGGAAATCAGCTGGGCGGTCACGTCCCCGGTGTTGGTCACCGTGACGGTGTAGGAAAACCCGTAGATGTGGTCTTCCGGGGCCGACTGGTCAGGCTGGTATTGCGGAACGACTTCGCAGGAGAACTGGTATTTGGGCATGGCAGGTAAACGGTTGGCGCCCATGTTAACCGCCTGCCAGGGAGCCTGTCATGCGTGCGGGCATGACGCGGCGGCGGCTTGCTGCGACAATCCCTGCCATGCCTAAAAACACGCCGCCCACCTACCGGATCGCCCCCTCCATTTTGTCCGCCGACTTCGCCCGCCTGGGTGACGAGATCAAGGCCGTGATTGCCGCGGGAGCCGACTGGATCCACTTCGACGTTATGGACAACCACTATGTGCCCAACCTGACGTTTGGACCGATGATTTGCCAGGCGCTCAAGCCCCATGCAAAAAAAGCCGATGGCACGGCCGTGCCGGTGGATGTGCACCTGATGGTGCAGCCCGTCGATGCGCTGGCTGCAGCCTTTGCCGATGCAGGCGCCGACTTCATCAGTTTTCATCCCGAGGCGTCGGGCCACGTGCACCGCAGCGTGCAGGCCATCAAGGCAAAAGGCTGCAAGGCGGGGCTGGTGTTCAATCCGGCTTCTCCGCTGGATGTGCTGGACTGGGTGATTGAGGATATTGATCTCATCCTGATCATGAGCGTCAATCCCGGCTTTGGCGGACAAAGCTTTATTGACTCCGCGCTGCGCAAAATAGAAGATGCGAGAAAACGCATTGACGCTTCGGGAAAAGACATTCGCCTGGAAGTCGATGGGGGCATCAAGACCGACAATATCGCGCGCGTGGCATCGGCCGGTGCCGATACCTTTGTCGCGGGCAGTGCGATTTTCGGGAAACCCGACTACAGGGCGGTGATTGACGCCATGCGGGTGGAGCTGGTGAAATAAGGCAGACTGCAACGATGCAGACCCCTGTCTCCCATATCTCTCTGCCCGAAAACCGGTAGGGCCGCAACTGGCCCGGCATTCATGGAAGAGCCGCATCATGACTGAACCTGTGAAGCCGCTGGTTGGTGAGGCGCCCTCCGCGCGGAGGGCCCGCATCCTGGTGGTGGACGATACCGAGGACATACGTTATTTCCTCGCGACGCTGCTGCAGGACCGGTATGAGGTGACTGCCGCTGCGTCGGGCGAGGAGGGCCTGCAGGCGGCAATTTCGGGGGTACGCCCAGAGATCATCCTGCTGGATGTGATGATGCCCGGCATGGACGGCTACGAGGTGATGCGGCAACTGGCAGGCGATCCGCGCACGGCTGATATCCCGGTGATCTTCCTGACGGCGCTTGCCAGCGTGGAGGAGGAGCAATATGGGCTGGACCTGGGGGCCACCGACTACATCACCAAGCCCGTCAGCCCGCCCATCCTGTTGGCGCGCGTCAGGATGCATCTTGAACGCAGCGCGAATGCCAAGCGCCTGAAGACCCTGTCAGAACAACTGTCGCGTTACCTGGCACCGCAGGTCTACCAGTCCCTCTTTGACGGGTCGCGCCAGGCCGAAATCGAGACGCAGCGCAAATGGCTTACGGTGTTTTTTTCGGACATCAAGAACTTCACCGAATCGACCGGTAAATGGCAGCCCGAAGAAGTTACGTTCCTGCTGAACAGCTATTTTGAAGAGATGTCGCAAATCGCGGCCGACTATGGCGCCACGCTGGACAAATTCATTGGCGATGCCATCGTGATTTTTTTCGGGGACCCGCACACCCTTGGCCGGCAGCAGGATGCCGTGCAGTGCGTCCGGATGGCGGTGGCCATGCTGGTGCGGCTTGACGAGCTCCAGGTGCGGTGGAAAACGATGGGCATCGACAAGGCGTTTGAAATACGCATCGGCATTCATTCCGGGTTTTGCGATGTCGGAAATTTCGGCAGCAAGCTGCGCATGGACTACACCATCATTGGCCGGGAGGTGAACCTTGCCGCGCGGCTTGAGCAGGCCGCAGAGCCCGGCCAGATGCTGATCTCCCGTGAAACCCATGCACTGGTCCAGGCGGAAATCCAGGCCGAAGCGCGGCCTGCCGTCACGGCCAAGGGATTTGCGGAGCCCATTCCGGTTTATGCTGTGCTGAAACCGGCGCGCTTGCCGCAGGCTGTTGCGACAGCGACCCCGCCAACGTTGCAGCCGCCGCCGCGGGATACCGTCAAAACGCCGGGTACGGGAATTCCCATGGCGGATGCCGCAGACGCCACGTTGCCTGAGAGCATTGCCGGCCTGGATCTCAGCGTCGGCCTGACCCGCGCAATGGGGATGAAGGGGTTCTACCTGTCGATGCTGCGCCGCTACCTCGACGGCCGACGGGATACTCCCCGGCACATTCGCGAAGCGCTGGATGCGGGCGACCTGAAGAATGCCGAACTGCTCAGCCATTCCCTGCGGGGCGTTTCGGCCCAGATCGGCGCCATTAGCGTGCCGGCGGATGCGGCTGCGCTTGAGCAGGCCATCAATGAGGGCCTGCCGCGCAAAAGTCTGGATGAATTGTTGGGGAAACTGGAGTTATCCCTGGGCGAGCTGATTGCCGCGCTGCAGTCAGGGTTACCACCGACGGATCCGGCCCCCACAGGCCCTTAGCGAGCGATCCATGAGGGGCCGGGCCTGCAGGTGTATCGTTTCCTTACATCGCAAGCCACTAGAATCAGAATGCATTCAGGCTCATGCCACGACTGTTACCCGTTACCCGCGAAAGGACATCCACAGTGCATCCAAACAACGTATATGCGGTTACACCCAAAGGTCAACAGGAACTGCGCAGTGCCGCCACTTCGATTTCGCAGCCTGAGATTGAATTGCTGGTGCGCCTTGATGGCATTCTGACGGTTGCGCAGATCCGGCAGAGCATGGGTGAAGCAGGCAGTGCCACAGTAGACGGCACGCTCGATCTGCTCTATGCCAAGGGGCTTGTGGAAATGGTTCAGCCCGATCCGTTTGCGGCCTCGCTTCAACTCCACCTCAGCCCGTTGGCCCTGACAGCGGCGGGCGCGGAAGCCGACTCCTGTGCGGCCACGCTCAAGAAGTCCAATTACTATGTGCGTATTGCGCGCAAACGCGGAGCACCCCGTGCCCGCGCAGCTGGCGAGCGCCTGTCAGTCGTTATCGTGGACGACGAGGAGCACCTCGCCAAATTCCTGCAAAGTTATCTGACGTTCGAGGGGTTCGACGTTCGCACGGCCGGTTCCCGTGCCGAAATCGTGGCGGAATTTCGCAAGCAGCCGATTCCCGATCTGGTGCTTCTGGACGTGATGCTTCCGGATGCGGACGGCTTCGACATCCTGCTGCGGATTCGCTCCCATCCCGTGCTCAAGGACGTTCCGGTCATCATGCTGACCGCCAAGGCAACGCGGGAGTCCGTGCTGAAGGGCCTGGCGGGTGGTGCCGACGGGTATGTCACCAAGCCTGTAGAGACGGAATCACTGATTCAGGCAGTCCGTACCGTGCTGGGCACCCAATAGCGCGCCTTTGCGGCGAACAGGCCTGAAGAAGCTCCAAGCGCCATGAAAATGCCCTTTCGCTCAAGCACCAACGTGGCCCTGTGTGCCGGAATGGTGCTGATCGCCCTGAGTATTGCGGCATCCTATGTCACCATCAATTCGCTGATCAGCGATGCGCAGAGTGAAAGCGAAGCGCGGGAAAAGGCGCTCGTTCTCCAGCGCGTGGTTTCTGGATTCAAGGCGACGGAATCCCTGCAGCGGCGTTATTTGCTGACCAATGCCTCCAGCGACCTGGCTGACTACCGGCAGTCCCTTGCACAGATCCAGCAGGCGCTCGAAAGCATGCGGACCAGCCAGGATGTTGTGACCTCCACTGCAGATTGGCTTGCACTGAAAGATGCGATCACGCGAACGGTCGGCGTGATGGAACAGACCGTCACGGCACGCCAGCAATCCGGCCTGGAAGCCGCTATAGCCCTCGTGGGTGGCCCCCTGAACCGCCAGCTCCATGATGAAATCGAGATCCTGGTTGGCCGTATCAAGGGGGGTGAAGAATCAGCCCTTGAACGCACCAAGGCCGAAACCCGCCAGACCGCCCAAACCGTCAAGCAGCTGATCCTTATGGGCGGACTGCTGTCGCTCAGCATATTTGGCTGGGCGATCCAGAGGATTCTCCGGACGCAGGAAAAGCGCCGCCGTGCTGAGACGCAGCTTTTGGACAGCGAAGCCATGAGCCGGGCCGTGACCGAGAGCATGGCCGAAGGGCTGGTCACGGCGACGGGGGAAGGCTTGATCGTCCACGCGAACAGCGCAGCGCGTCATCTTTTTGGTTACCGGCTCGAAGACCTGGTTGGCCAGGAAGTCACCATGCTGCTGCCAACGCGGTACCGCATGGGGTTCAGTGCCTTTTTCTCCGGGCTGGGCGGCCGCCAGCGCGGCTTCCGGGAGTGGGACGTGAAGATCCTGGGCCAGCGCCACGACGGGACCGAATTCCCCGTCAATGTGTCCTTTGGCGATGTCAATGTGAGCGGAAAGCGGCTTTTCACGGCCATCATTCATGACATCTCCGAGAGCGTGCGCATCACTGAAGCCCTTCGCAACAGCGAGGAGCAATTACGCCAGCTGACCGATACCGTTCCGGCCCTGATTGCCTATATCGACGGAGAGCAGCGCTTTCAATTCCATAACCGCGCCTACGAAGAAGCGTTTGGGTTGAAAGCCGAACAAATCGAGAACCGGCCGATGCAGGAAGTGCTGGGGGCTGAGCTGTATGACCAGGTCAGGGTGCATGTACGCGAAGCACTTTCCGGTTACTCGGTGCGTCATGAGTTCGAGTATGTGACAGCCGGCGGCGACCGCCGCGAGTACGTCATGAACTACTTTCCCAGATATGGTGAAGGGGACGAGCAGGACATGGTTATCGGGTTTTCATCGCTGGGAACGGACGTCACCGAGCTCAAGCGTATCGACCGCATGAAAACCGAATTTGTTTCAACCGTCAGCCATGAGCTGCGCACGCCGCTGACGTCAATACGCGGGTCATTGGGACTGGTATGGGGCGGTGTGGCCGGCGAAATTCCGGAAAAAGCCAAAAACCTCGTAGGTATTGCCCAAAGCAATTGCGAGCGGCTGATCCGGCTGATCAATGACATTCTCGACAGCGAGAAAATCGAATCAGGGAAGATGCGTTTCGAGCTGCAGGCGCAGGAGCTTGAGCCATTGCTGGAGCGGGCCCTGGCAGACAACGAGGGCTTTGCCGCCCAGCATGGCGTCAAGCTGGCCCTGCATAAAGCCGAAAATTCCCTGCAGGTCTGTGTTGACAGCGACCGGTTGATCCAGGTGGTGACCAACCTGTTGTCCAATGCCATCAAGTTTTCTCCTCCGGAGGGGACGGTCGATGTGACTGTGCGCAAGCGTGGCCGTCGCGCCCGGGTGGAGATCTCCGATAAGGGCCCCGGGATTCCCGACGAATTCCGGCAGCGCATTTTCCAGAAGTTCTCGCAGGCCGACTCCTCCGACACCCGCCAGAAAGGCGGGACCGGACTTGGCCTGAGCATTTCCAAAGMCATTCTTGAGCGCATGGAAGGCAACATCGGTTTCACGACCGAGAGCAATGCGGGAACCACGTTTTACTTTGATTTGCCCGAATGGCGCGAAGCACCCCCTGTCACCGCACCGGTGGGGCTGTATGCACGTCCCCGCGTGCTGGTGTGCGAGGACGACCCGGATGTCGCCAAGCTTATCGGCATGATCATGGACAAGGGCGGGTACGACGCGGACATGGCGCATACCGCGGACCAGGCACGCGACTACCTCAAGATGGAGACGTATGCCGCCATGACGATGGATATCAAGCTGCCTTATGAAAACGGCCTCACCGTTGTTCGTGAGCTGCGCGCCAACAAGCGCACCGCCACGCTACCGGTGCTGGTCTTGTCGGTTATCGCTGCAGAGGCCCGGCAGCATGCCGAAAACCAGTCGCTCGGCGTCTCGGAGTGGCTTGAAAAGCCGCTGGATGAGCAGCGCTTGCTGAAGTGCATCAAGCGCGCCATCAAAAGCCGCTCCAACGGGAAACGCGGGGGCGTTCTTTGATGGCACCGGCGCTGTGCCGTCTGGACTGCGATCTGGAATGAGGAAATAAGTACCTGCAAATCGAGGCTTTGAGCGGTTAATGCAGATTTTGCGGAGATGAGGTTCCGCCGGTGTTGTTGCAGTCCTCACCCCTCAGTATCTGGTCCGGCAGAAATTCGTCATTTGTCACCGGGCTTGGCCATGAGAGAGAGATCATCTCCAGTCTGCCCACCAAAGCCCCGCTTCGCAAGCTGCATCAGCAGCCGCCGGCCCTTGGCATCCGTCGTCCGCCAGGC
>NZ_JBFUGX010000108.1:0-8652 GCF_056402675.1 Polaromonas sp. P3_C2
AGGTTGCAGTGCCAAAAACACCGGGCCTCGGCGTAGAGCTGGACATGGCTGAAGTGGAAAAAGCGCACCAGCTTTACCTCAAGCACGGCCTCGGTGCGCGCGACGATGCCGTGGCCATGCAATACCTGATCCCCAACTGGAAATTCAACAACAAGATGCCCTGCATGGTTCGATGAATCCAGCAGGCCGCCGGAATTTAGAGGATTCCGGAAATCTGCCATGCCCATCTGCACGGGAAGTTTGTAGCCCGCAAGGCGCCGGGGGCGGTATACCGCGGCGCCCTTTCCCCACCAACGATACCCACTGAGCCATTACAAACAATCAGGAGACAAGACATGAAACGCAGAACCCTTTGCAGCATTGCGGGTGCGACGCTGCTGGCACTGGCCGGCACGCTGGGCGCAGGCGCCGCCGCAGCCCAGACCAAACTCAAATGGGCTCACGTCTACGAGACCTCGGAGACCTTTCACAAGCAGGCCGTCTGGGCCGCCGACGAAATCAGGAAGAAGACCAACGGCCGCTATGTGGTGGAGGTCTTCCCGGCCTCATCCCTGGGCAAGGAAACCGACATCAACCAGGGCCTGACACTGGGCACCGTCGACATCATCTACACCGGCGCGGCCTTTGCCGGGCGTGCACACCCGCCGCTGTCGATCGCCGCCGCGCCTTTTGTGTTTCGCGATTACGCGCACTTTCAGGCATTCCGTAACGGTCCGATCTTTCAGGAGCTGGCTCAGGGTTATGCCAGCAAGACCGGCGGCCAGCACATTGCAGGCTACACCTACTACGGCCTGCGCCACATGACTTCCAACAAGGTCATCAACAAACCCGAGGACATGAAAGGCCTCAAGCTGCGCGTGCCCGACGCACCACTTTTTGTGATGTTCCCAAGGGCCGTGGGTGCGAACCCGACGCCCATCGCCTTTGCCGAGGTCTACCTGGCGCTGCAAAACGGCACGGTCGATGCACAGGAAAACCCGCTTCCCACCATCGAGGCCAAAAGGTTTTACGAAGTCCAGAAATACATCACCCTGACCGGCCACATCACCGAATCGCTGCTCACGGCCGTGTCGAGCTCGGTCTGGTCCAAACTCAGTGAGGCCGACAAGAAGGTCTTCGACCAGGTGCTCTGGGAGGCGTCGAGCCGCGCCAGCCAGGACATCGTCGATGCCGAAAACCGCCTGGTCGCCGAGTTCGAGAAAAAAGGCAAAACCGTCAACAAGGTAGACCGCGCGCCTTTTGCCGCAGCGGTCTTGCCTTCGCTCACCGCTGCCGATGCCCCGTGGCCCAAGAGTCTGTACGAACGCATTCAGGCCATCAAGTAAGTAGTTCCAACCAACACCACCAGACAACACCACCAGACAACACACAGGAGACATCATGAAACGCCGTTCCCTCATCCATTCCGCACTTGCTGGCGCTGCCCTGTCGGCGCTGGGACTTCCTGCCTTCGCACAAGACAAGTGGCCCAGTAAACCCATCACCTTCATCGTGCCCTTTCCTGCAGGCGGGACCACCGACATCCTGGGCCGGCTGATTGGYCAAAAACTCGGGCCGGTACTCGGCACCACCATCGTGATTGACAACAAGGGCGGTGCTGGCGGTAGCGTCGGCTCGGAAGTCGCGTCCCGCGCACCGGCAGATGGCTACACGATGCTGGGCGGCACCGTCAGCTCGCATGCCATCAATGTGAGCCTTTACCCGAAACTGGGCTACGACCCGATCAAGTCTTTCTCGCCGGTGGCGCTCATCGGCACCAACCCCGTCGTGCTGGTGGTGGGGGCCAACAGCCCTTACAAAACGCTGCAGGACGTGCTGGCCGCAGCGAAGGCCAAACCCAAAACCATTTCTTCCGCATCGGCCGGCAGCGGCACATCGCAGCATCTCTCGCTGGAACTGCTGGGCTTCAAGTCGGGCACCCAGTTCATCCATGTGCCCTACAAAGGCAGCGGCCCCGCCATCCAGGACGTGATCGGCGGGCAGGTGGACATGATGTTCGACACCACGGTCGTAGCAGGTCCTCATATCCAGAGCGGCAAGGTGCGTGCGCTGGCGGTCACCTCCGCCAAGCGCCTGGAGTCCATGCCGAATGTGCCAACGGTGGCCGAATCCGTCCCCGGATTTGAGGTTGCCTCATGGCAAGCCATTTTTGTACCCACCGGCACCCCCAAGCCCATCATTGACAAGCTGCACGATGAAATCATGAAAATCACCGCGCAGCCCGAGATGCAGGAACGCCTCAAAGGACTGGGCATGCAACCGTCCAGCATGACGATCGAGCAGGTCTCCGCCTTCCAGAAGGCAGAGGTCGAGAAATGGGCGCAAGTCATCAAGGCGGCCAACGTCAAGCTTGACTGAACATGCCGTCCATACCCAGCCCTGCGCGGCTGCGCCTCGCCGTCATTGGCGCAGGGCTGGGCTCGGCACCTCACTTCCGAAGTCTTGAAGACCTGGCCAGTGAAGCAGACGTCGCATGGGTTTATGGGCGAAATCCCGAACGGCTGGCCGCTGTAGAAGTGCCCCAAGGGGCGCGCCGAACTACGCGACTGGAAGATATTCTGGAAGACGCCAGCGTAACAGCCGTGCTGGTTCTCACGCCGCCCAATACCCATCTGGACCTCGTGCAGCAGGCAACGCGTGCGGGCAAGCATGTGCTGGTCGAAAAGCCCCTCGAAATTGATTTGAACCGGGCCAATGCATTGGTCGATGCTTGCGAAACTGCGGGGGTCATGCTGGCAGTGATGCTGCAGCACCGCATGCGCGACGCGGCCCTTGCCGTGGCGGCACTGCTGCGTGACGACGTTATGGGCCCGCTGGTCAGCGCTGCCGCGTCGATCCGGTGGTGGCGGCCGCAAAGTTATTACGATGAGCCCGGACGCGGCACCCTGGCGCGGGACGGCGGCGGCGTGCTGATCACGCAGGCCATTCATACGCTCGACCTGCTGCTCAGCTTCACCGGCATGCCGGAGCGCGTCACAGGCGTTGCAAGCACCAGCGCAGTGCATCGCATGGAGGGCGAAGACACGGCTGCCGCATTGCTGCACTACAGCAGCGGTGCGGTCGCTGTGGTTCAGGCCACCACGGCGGCCTACCCCGGTTTTCCCGAGCGCATTGAACTCAACTTCACCCAGGGCACCGTGACGCTGGAAGGCGGTGAAATGCGGGCGGTCTTTTCCAGTGGAAAGACGCTGACCGCCGGTGCACGCCAGGYCTCCGGCGGTGGCGCCAACCCCATGGCCTTTGACCATGCAGCTCATCGCGCCGTGCTGCAGGATTTCATTCGCTCTGTCCAGAATGGACGTGCACCCACCGTAACGGGGCGCTCTGCACTTGGCGTGCAACAAGTGATTGAAGTGATCATGGAATCATCCAGAACAGGCAGCGCTGTAGCACTTCATCCGGCAACACGGATCCCGGTGATGTAGGTAGAAATGATGCGCCTGGGCTTACCCGATGCGTTCTTAAGCCCATTGCCACATCCGGCGCATCAGGGTTTTCCAAGAGAGTTTCAGGCTGTAGTCCAACGGCAGCGGGCGTGGGCAGCTATAAAACTCGTAGCAGTCAGCAATTTGCGTTATATTTGGCCCCAAGCTTTCGAAGCTTTCTGCTTAACAACCCCCTGTGACCAAACTGTGACCCGAGGAGATAACCTGATGAGTGCCAAAGAAAATGCAGCGGTAGGCCAATTGCTTGAACTGCTGGAAGCACGCTACGCACTGCGCGTGCTGTGGGCCCTGAAAGACGGCCATCCCCAGACATTCCGCCTCCTTCAAGACAGCATCGGCAGCATCACACCCAACACCCTCAATACCCGCATCAAGGAATTGCGCGCAGCCGGCCTGCTTGGCCATGGCAGCGACGGCTACACGGTCACCACACTGGGCGCCGACCTGCTCAAGCGCTTGAACGACCTGCAGGCATTTGCCGGCAAGTGGGCCGTCAGCCAGACCAAGAAAAAGTAAATTACCTGGCCAGCCTGGCCCGAAAAAAAGCGACCTTCAGGGTCGCTTTTTTGTTGCGCTGTTTTACCGATCAACAGGCATTCATCAGGTATTCATCCATGCACTTCCCGGCGCCCTAATCCACTGCAGCGCCGGAACGCTTCACCGCGTCACCCCACAAAGTCATGCTGGCAGCAATATGCCTGGCCAGTTCCTCGGGGGTGCCCGGCGCCACCTCGGCACCACGCGACTGCAGCTGCGCGCGCAACTCCGGATCCGCCAGGGCTTTGTGGATCGCTTCGTTCAGGCGATTGACGATGGGCCTGGGCGTTCCGGCGGGAACAAAAATCGCGTCCCATGCGCTGACATCAAATCCGGGCAAGCCCGACTCCGCGATGGTGGGTAAATCCGGCCAGCCCGCCACGCGCGTGGCTGTCGTTACCGCCAATGGTTTGACACGTCCGCTTTTCGCCTGCGGTGCGGCATTCGGCATGACCTCGATCATCATGTCGACCTGCCCGCCGACCAGGTCCGTCATGGCCTGTGCGCCGCCGCGGTAAGGTCTGTGCACCACAGCCAGGCCCGCGCGCGATTTGTAGATTTCTCCGGCCAGGTGGGACGTGGTGCCGTTGCCGGCGGAGCCAAAGGTGTATTTCCCCGGATTGGCCTTGAGCAGCTTGGTGAGTTCCGCCATGGAGTTGACTTGCAGCGTGGGCCGCACTACCACCATGGCGGCGATGCGTGTGAGCTGGGTCACGGGCTCGAAGTCGCGAGACGGGTTGAAGCCGGGTGACCTGTAGATCGCATGGTTGATGGCATGTGTGCCGTTGGTGCCGTACAGCAGGGTGTAGCCATCGGCCGGCGCCTTGGCCGCTGTTGCACTGCCCACGTTTCCGCCGGCGCCGCCCAGGTTTTCGACCACGACAGGTTGACCCAATTCCCTGGTGGCACGCTGCATGACCAGCCGGGCCAGTGTGTCACCGCCACCACCCGCAGGAAAAGGAACGATCAGCTTGATGGGCTTGCTGGGATAACTTGCAGCCGGCTGGGCGTGCGCGACGGACAAGCCAGTGAAGGCAAGCACCAACGATGCAGCACAAGCCGCTGCCAGCCGCGTTGCGGTGCGGGCAAGCCGTCGCAAGGAATGGAGGCGAAGTAGATCCATGGTGTCTCCTGGGGGTGGTATCGGCCACAACGCTGGTGGCAGGTTGATGGTTCATGCGCCATCCAGCGCGAAATACTTAGTCATCTTATTTTATTGCACGCAATAGTGACTTCATTAACCAGATTAACCCTAATAAACCCAGATACTGCATGCAATAATCCTTCCACTCAGCCAACCACTATCAACCGTTACAGCTTATGTCTTCCCAGATTGAATACACCACGCAGACATTGAGGCAAAGAATCCTCAGCGGCCAGGCGGCCCCGGGCGAACGCATGGTGGAGCTTGAGCTGTCCGCCCAATTGGCGGTTTCGCGCACACCGATCCGTATTGCGCTCGGTGAGCTGGAAAAGGAAGGCTTGCTGGAACGCCTGCCGACACGCGGCTTTCGCGTCAGGCAATTCAGCGTTGACGAAATTGCCAATGCAGTCGACGTGCGGGGCGTGCTGGAAGGCATGGCAGCCAGGCAGGCCGCCGAGCGCGGCATCACGCCCGAAACCCGGGAGGCCCTGCAGGCCTGCATCGAGGACGGCCGCCTGCTGCTGGAGCAGGCACGGGCCGCCGGCCATGTGATTGACGCAGCCCGCTGGGTCCCCACGAACGCCCGCTTTCATAGTGCCTTGGCGCACGCCGCCGGCAACAGCACATTGACCTCCGCACTGGCCCATGTCAGCAAAACGCCGATGGCCGGCGCCGGGGCGCTCAGCCTGAACGGCGCCCTGCCCCTGCTCGAATACGGGTTCATTCAGCGCGCACAAACCGACCACGAAGACGTGCTGGCCGCACTGCAGGCCGGTGAAGGGGCGCGTGCCGAAGCCCTGATGCGCGAACATGCCCACCGCAGCCGTGACAACAAGCGCGAACTCATGATGCGCATGCAGAAACCGGCCACGCCTTGAAGCGGTTTTTGCCGTCTCCACCTGAAATTTCGACGTTTTAGCCTTTCATCCCAATAGGAATGCGCGCCGATAGCTATCAATAACATAGCATCAGGCCTGCACCCGGCACCATCCCATGGACTGCCAGAACCTGCCTCACCGGCCGGGGAACGGGTGGCCAGCCACTACAATTCAGGCCACGAACCAGTTTCTGCGGCTGGGGCACACCGGTCCGCACAGGAACGGCAGGGCCCCAACCGTGCTGGACCCCTCAGGCCGCGCACCCGCAGCCAAACTATCTGGACCAAAAACGAAGCCCCTGTCTTGAAAAGGGCTTTGCCATCCCCAGCTGGAAACATTACCAGCTTCAACCCTGTTTTCGAGCATGTCTGACAATACACAACCCGAACAAAATCAACCACTTAGCGGTGAGCCCAGTCCTGAAGAACTGGAAGCGGCGCAGGCCGCCAACGAGTTTGATGCGCTGACCGTCGCACAAGCCGAAGTCGCGACGCTGCAGGCCAAGAACACCGAGCTGGCCGACAGCTACCTGCGCGCCAAGGCCGAGACCGAAAACGCCCGCCGCCGCGCGGACGAAGAAGTCGCCAAGGCCCGCAAATACGCACTGGAAAGCTTTGCCGAAAGCCTGCTGCCCGTGGCAGACAGCCTGGAAGCCGGCCTGGCCATCAAGGACGTTACGCCGGAGCAGATCCGCGAAGGCGCCGAGGCCACACTCAAGCAGCTGAAAAGTGCGCTCGAGCGCAACAAGGTAGTCGCCATCGACCCCGCGCCCGGCACCAAATTCGACCCGACCCAACACCAGGCGATCAGCATGGTGCCGGCCGACCAGGAAGCCAACACCGTGGTCAACGTGCTGCAAAAAGGCTACCTGATCGCCGAGCGCGTGCTGCGCCCCGCCTTGGTCACGGTGGCAGCTCCCAAGTAAAAAACTCTTAAAAAACCTTGAAAACATTGTTGAAGCCCTTGAAGCCACACAACTTACCCACAAGTTATCAACATAGTTAATCCATACCGCGGCCAGCGGCACTGAACGCCCCGGCCACCCCACCTTCAATCTTTAACGAATCAAAAAAGCAGGAGTAAATCATCATGGGAAGAATCATCGGCATTGACCTCGGCACTACCAACAGCTGCGTGTCCGTCATGGAGGGCAACACCCCCCGCGTGATCGAGAACTCGGAAGGCGTGCGCACCACCCCTTCCATCGTCGCCTACCAGGAAGACGGCGAAGTGCTGGTCGGTGCATCGGCCAAGCGCCAGGCCGTGACCAACCCCAAGAACACCCTGTACGCTGTCAAGCGTTTGATCGGCCGCAAGTTCACCGAAAAAGAAGTCCAGAAAGACATCGCACTGATGCCTTATTCCATCGTGGCTGCCGACAACGGCGACGCCTGGGTGGAAGTGCGCGGCAAGAAGCTGTCGGCCCAGCAAGTGTCTGCCGACATCCTGCGCAAAATGAAGAAAACCGCCGAAGACTACCTCGGCGAGCCGGTCACCGAAGCCGTGATCACCGTGCCTGCCTATTTCAATGACGCACAGCGCCAGGCCACCAAAGACGCCGGCCGCATCGCCGGCCTCGACGTGAAACGCATCATCAACGAACCCACCGCAGCGGCTCTCGCCTTCGGCCTGGACAAGCAGGAAAAGGGCGACCGCAAGATCGCTGTGTATGACCTGGGCGGCGGCACTTTCGACATCTCCATCATCGAGATCGCCGATGTCGACGGTGAGAAGCAGTTTGAAGTACTCTCCACCAACGGCGACACCTTCCTGGGCGGCGAAGACTTCGACCAGCGCGTCATCGACTACATCGTGGCCGAGTTCAAGAAAGACAGCGGCATCGACCTGTCGAAAGACGTGGTGGCCCTGCAGCGTCTGAAAGACTCGGCTGAAAAGGCCAAGATCGAACTGTCCAACAGCCCGGCCACCGAAGTCAACATTCCCTACATTGCGCACGACCCCGCCACCGGCCCCAAGCACTTGCTGGTCAAGCTGACCCGCGCCAAGCTCGAAAGCCTGGTCGACGAACTCATCGAGCGCACGATTGCACCTTGCCGCATCGCCATGAAGGATGCCGGCGTCAGCGCGGCTGACATCCATGACGTGATTCTGGTCGGCGGCCAGACCCGCATGCCCAAGGTGCAGGAAAAGGTCAAGGAGCTCTTCGGCAAGGAACCCCGCAAGGACGTGAACCCCGACGAAGCCGTTGCCGTAGGCGCAGCGATTCAGGGCCAGGTCCTCTCCGGCGACCGCACCGACGTGCTGCTGCTCGACGTGACCCCGCTGTCCCTCGGTATCGAAACCATGGGCGGCGTGATGACCAAGATGATCAAGAAGAACACGACCATCCCGACCAAGTTTGCACAGACCTTCTCGACCGCTGAAGACAACCAGCCGGCCGTGACGATCAAGGTGTTCCAGGGCGAACGCGAAATCGCTTCGGGCAACAAGGGCCTGGGCGAGTTCAACCTCGAGGGCATTCCGCCGGCAGCGCGCGGCACGCCGCAGATCGAAGTGTCCTTCGACATCGACGCCAACGGCATCCTGCACGTCGGCGCCAAAGACAAGGGCACCGTCAATGAAAACAAGATCACAATCAAGGCCAACTCCGGTTTGTCTGAAGCTGAAATCCAGCAGATGGTGAAAG
>NZ_JBFUGX010000109.1:0-8643 GCF_056402675.1 Polaromonas sp. P3_C2
CCCATGCTGAACCTGTGTGAGATTCAGCATGGGTCCCTCTCTCCTTGTTACCTGGCTTTTTGTGTTTTGGCCGCAACGCGTTCCCGTTTCAGGGGCCGCGCGACCGGGCATAGTTCGAATGCATAACCCGTGAGGCTGTTGACGAGGCTGTCACCGTTGAGCTTGTAGAGCACAAACTGGCCGCTGCGCTCGCTGGTCACCAAGCCGGCGTTTTCAAGCACCGACAGGTGGCGAGAAACGGCCGGCGTGCTCATGGCAAAGCGCTCGGCCAGCTCAGTGGTGCTGAGTTCTTTCTCGGTGAGGTACGCCAGAATTTGGCGCCTGGGCCCCGAGGCGAGCGCTTCAAATATTTTGTCAAGGGATGCAGGCATTGATGTATTAACTTATTTGTTAATAACTTTATTCAAGATGGTCCGTGCTGTCAAGCGGCTTCTGGCCTGAGGCCGGCGCTTTTCTTTGCCCCATCGATCCGCTAAGCTTTGCTTCGTCCCCACTTCAGGTACCAAGGCCACCCCATGACAAGCTACTGGCTCATGAAATCCGAACCCGAAGAATGCTCGGTCGAAGACGCGCTCGCGGCGAAGGACTCAACAGTCCCCTGGGTCGGCGTTCGCAACTACCAGGCGCGCAACTTCATGCGTGACGGAATGCAAGTCGGCGATGGCGTGCTGTTCTACCACTCAAGCTGCGCCGAGCCGGGCATTGTCGGCATCGGCCGGGTGGCATCTACGGCCTACCCTGACCCTACGCAGTTTGATGCGAAGTCGCCCTACTACGACCCCAAGTCAAAACCTGAAGAACCGCGATGGATGCTGGTGAATGTGCAGGTATTGCGCAAGATACCCAACATCACCCTGCCCGTCCTGCGTGCACGGCCAGAACTGGCAGACCTGCAGGTGCTGCGCAAGGGCAACCGCCTTTCCATCACGCCCGTCGAGCCGCAGCACTGGAAAGCCATCACCAGCAAAAAGTGAGAAACCTGTCAGGCGCCGGACTGCGGCAGGCTTTGCAGGCGGCGCAACCCGAAGAGGTCCTTGATGATGATCTGGCCGCGCTGGCTTTTCAGGAAACCTTCGGCCACCAGCCCCTGCATCAGCCGCGCCACCACTTCACGCGACGTACCCAGATGCCCTGCCAGCTGCTGCTGCGTCGTTTTCAGTACCCCGTCGGACGAGGCGTGCAGCAACACAAAATGCACAAGGCGTTGCCGGTGGTTGAAGGAATGAACGGCATCGAGTTCTGCCATCAACCTGAAAACAAGCGTCGAGAGCGCATGCAGCGTCAGGTCCTGGATGCACGCTTCCTGCTTGAAGAGCTGCCGGTACAACGGACCGGGGATGACGGCGACACGCGTCGCCTTGTCGGCCTGAACCCAGGCGGGATAAAGAAGATCGTTGAACAGGCAGTTGAGCGAGAGCACGCAGGTCTCGCCGGGCTCCACCAGATACAGCGTCGCCTCGGTGCCCGCAGGCGTGATGGTGTACACGCGCAGCCGGCCCGACAGCACGACATAGGCGCCGGAGGCAGGCTGACCCTTGTGAATGATGCCTGTTCCCGCCAGTGCACTCATTGGAACCGCACCCTGGGTTAACAGGTTACGGCCGTCGGCACTCAGGCGGCTGAAAGGCTCGAAAAGGGCAAGTTCACGTAAGACCTGCATATTGCTCCATTCGCGGCAACCTGCCGCACCGTCAAACCATCGGTGCCACGTGGCCACGCTTGATCCATAACAGGGCACCTTCAGAACTGGCCAGGGCGGGCTGCCTGGTGAGTGGATTTCGCAGCCAGCACACCGCGCCGAGGTCCTGCGCACCCGCAGCGCGTGCGTTCGTATCGTCGCCGGCTTCGACACGGACCGAGCCCTCGACGACAAGCATTTCCTGACCGCCATGCGCGTACTGCGCGGCCATGGTACACCCCGGTTCCAGCCGTTCGAGGAATGCGGTTTCCCTGGGGCCCTCGTACAGCAATGCACGCCGATGCCGGGCGATTCCGGCATCCACCCAGGGCCTGTCTGCTGCACGGATGACGACGCGGCGCTGTTCAAGCGGGTCCATCTGCCGCAGCTTGACGAAAATGGTACAGCCCTCGTCGCTGAAGGGCCTGTGGCTGGAGCCCGGCGGGTTGCGCACATAGGTACCGGGGCCGTACGAGCCGTGCTCGTCGGAAAATACGCCGCAAAGCACAAAAAACTCTTCGCCCAGCGCATGCGAATGCGCGTCAAACCGGCTACCAGCCGCATAACGCACGAGTGACGTTGCCAAAGCCACCTCTGCACCGGTACGCTCGAGCATGCGCCGCTCGACCCCGGGTTGCGGCGACGGCAGCCACGGCAGCGACCCGGCCCGTAGGAGGACGGGCTCCGTGMGGTCGGCGTTCACGTGCATCAGCTCCATCAGAACTTCTCCGACGCGGTTCGCAGGTCCAGCTCCTGCGTCCATGCGGTGCACGCCTGTTGCGCCAGCCACAGGAAATTGGCAGCCACGCCGTCGGGCGCCATCACCGGGGCTTCTGCTGCCGCGTAGCGGGATGCGGCAGCAGAGCCGCGAAGCATGCCGTCCAGCACGACGTGGGCCACGTGGATGCCCTGCGGCTGGAACTCTCTTGTCAGTGACTGCACGAGCCCACGAAGGGCAAATTTGCCCGCGGCCATGGCCGCGAAGCGGGCCGAACCGCGCAGCGAAGCCGTGGCGCCGGTGAAGAGCAGGTTGCCGCGCCCCACGGCCAGCATGCCCGGCAGCACGGCCCGGGCGCAGTGCGCCGCCCCGACAGGGCCGGCTTCAAGGCACTCGCGCAGCGCACTCGCCTCCAGTTCAAGAAAAGGAGCCACTGCCAGATGACCCGCGTTGTACAGCAGCGTGTCGATGTGTCCGTGGCGCTCAACCAGGGCCGCGACGGCTTGCGCCACTGCGTCACCATCCGCCAGATCGCAATCTGCGCGCCGCAGGCCCGCCACTTCGTACCCCGCCCCGCTGAACTGCAGCGCGAGCGATTCGCCGAGCACGCCACCGCTTCCCGCRATGAGTGCGAAGGGCCGGCTCACAGCACCCCCAGCGGGCGCCCGATCAACACCAGTGTGGCCGCCCAGCCCGCTGCCCAGGCAAGGGTGCGTGCGCCGGGAACACCAAGCGTGTAAACGACGTAGTGAATGAGCCGCGCAAAAAAGTAGACGGCGCAGGCGATGGCCGTCACCGAATCGGCTCGGCCGCTGGCCTGCACGGCCAGCACGGCCGGCGCAAAAATCACCAGGTTTTCGGTGGCATTGGCCTGGGCCCGCTGTGCGCGCTGGGCCCATTCGGCAAGGGGTTTTTCTGTGGCGGTCGGGTTGGCCAGCGTACCGCCCAGCCCGCGCACGGCGATGCGATTGAGGACATAAGGCAAGGCGAACAACGCCGCAGCGGCCAGGGTCAATGCCAGCCAGTAGATTTCCTTGGACATGATGGGTTTTTCCTTCTTCGTGACATGCCGCAATGCGGGCACGAACGCGAAGATAGCCGCGCCGGGAAAAGCGTTCTGTAGCTTTTGCTACAGAGCCACAAAAATCTGGAAGACCTGATCATCCTGCGCAAGGGCAACCGGCTGTCCATCAAGCCGGCGGAGCCAGCGTTGGCGCGTGATTACCAAACTGCTGGCGAAGTAGCCCTCGCAATCAGGGCACGTCGCCCTGCCCGCGCAGCACCTGGCCCGCACCTGCGCATACGGTGTTGCCATCGCGGCAAGCGAGCTGGCCGTTAACAAAAACGGCATCAATACCTGAGCTGACCTCGGTCGGATGCCCATAGCTCGCGTTGGCGTTCACGCGGTCCGGGTCAAAGATGACGATATCGGCGTGATGGCCCGGCGCCAGCGTTCCCCGGCCTGTAAGGCCAAAGCGCCGGGCGCTGAGGCCGGTCATCTTGTAGATGGCTGTCTCGAGCGAAAAGAGCTTTCTCTCGCGCACGTAATGCCCCAGCACGCGGGGGAAAGTGCCCCACAGGCGCGGGTGCGGCCGCACGTCATGCGCCAGGCCGTCGGAGCCGACCATGGCCATCGGGTGGCTCAGGATGCGGCTGACATCGTCTTCACTCATGGCGAAGTAAATGGCCCCCGCCGGCTGCAAGGCACGGGCCACGTCTTCTTCGGTCTGGTTGCGTTCGCGCGCCAGCTCTTTCAGCGAACGGCCGGCCACACCCGGCTCGGGTTGCGACCAGGTCACCAGCACATCGCTGGACTGCTTCACGCGGGACGGCAGCAGCATCGTGGACGAGGCGTTGTATGGGTAGCAGTCGAAACACACCGGCTGCCCTTGCGCGGCCTGCTCCAGCAGGGCCAATGTCTCTACAGACCGGCCGTGGTTGGCCGTGCCAACCAGCTTGTGATGGGAAATCACGGTGCCCACGCCCAGCTCGCGGCCAATGTGCAGGGCCTCGCGCAGCGCCTCGTCAATGGCGTCGCCTTCGTCGCGAATGTGCATGGCCACGATGCCTCCAGCCGCCTTGAGCTGTGCGCCTACGGCAATCACCTCTTCGGCCGTCGCGGCTTTTGCGGGCGGATAGTACAAACCCGTCGACAAACCAATGGCCCCAGCGTCTAGTGCGGCCGTGAGTTCTGCCGCCATGGCAGCAGCCTCTTCAGGCGTTGCGGCCCTTTCAAGGTCTGCCACGTGCTTGACCCGCAGCGTGGAATGGCCAACAAGGCAAGCCACGTTAACGGCCAGGCTGGACTGGGCCAGTGCATCCAGGTAGGCCGCAAAACTTCGGTAGACCCAGCCGTCGGTTCCCAGAATGTCCAGCGGCGCTGGCGGGTTGGCGGTTTCCAGCGGGGCCAGGCTGACGCCGCAATTGCCCGCTATGACTGTCGTGACGCCCTGCGACAGCTTGGGGTGCGGGCCCGCCGTGGGCATCAGCAGCAAGCGGTCGTCATGGGTGTGTGTATCAATAAAGCCCGGCGCCACGATGCGCCCAAGCGCACTGACGCGCTCTGTTGCCGGTGCAGATGCCAGGTCGCCGATGGCAGCAATCTTGCCCTGGAATACACCCACGTCGGCACGCAGGCGGGGCGCGCCAGTTCCATCAATCACCTCGCCGCCTTCAACGATGACATCGAACATGCGCGCTCAATCCAGGTGGACGCCGGCGCGCTTGACGACATCCGCCCACATCCGCGTCTCCCGCATGGCGCGGTCAAACAKGCGGTCGGGTGGGCCCATGGTGGTTTCGAAGGAAATGGCGGCATAGCGTTCATTGACGGTGGCATTCCCCAGCACCTTGTTGATTTCGCTGTTGAGCCGCATCACGATGTCCCGCGGTGTACCGGCCGGCGCCACGATGCCGCCCCAGGCCGTCGTTTCATAGCCTTTAACGGACTCCCCGATGGTGGGCACGTCGGGCAACTGCACGCTGCGTGCCCGGCCTGAGACGCCCAGCGCCTTGACGCGGCCGCTCTTGATGTGCGGCGCGATGGACGACAGGTTGTCGAACATCAGGTCGACCTGGCCGCCCATCAGGTCCTGAATCGCCTGCGGGCTGCCGCGGTAAGGCACGTGGGTCATGAAAGTGCCGGTCATGCTTTTGAACAGCTCGCCCCCCAGGTGCCCGGTGGTGCCGTTGCCGGGAGACGCCATGCTGAGCTTGCCGGGCCTGGATTTGGCCAGCGCAATCAAATCGGCCACGTTATTCACGCCAAGGTCGTTGCGCACGACAAGCGCGTTTTGCACATAGCCGATCAACGCCACGGGTACCAGTTGCTTGTCGGGGTCGTACGGGAGTTTGGAGAAAAGGGCTTTGTTGATCGCCAGCGTGACCACGTTGCCGTAGCCCAGGGTGTAGCCGTCCGGTGCGGCCCGCACGATCTCCTGCATGCCGATGTTGCCGCTTGCGCCGGGCTTGTTGTCAATCACAAAAGGCTGCCCCAGCGTCTTCATCAACTCGCCGGTAAGGATGCGGCAAATGTTGTCCGGCGAGCCACCGGCAGAAGACGGCACGATCAACCGGATGGGCCGGTCGGGCCAGGCGGCGCGCGCCAGCAGGGGCGACGCTGCCATCGCCGCGGCACCCAGCTTGAGAAGCGCTCGCCGGCTTGCTTGAAATTCAGTCATGAAGGCCACCTTTAGGGTTGATCAATGAGAAAACTGAATGATGCTTGGACAAATCTTTGGCTACAAACGACAATTTGTCCGTCTTCCATGTCTTTTTCTCATGCACCATGATGCTACGCGCGCCTTCCACGATGTCCCTGCTGTGCCTTGAAGCCAGCGCGCGGCTGCGGTCTTTTACCGCAGCTGCGCAAGAGCTTCACCTGACACAAGGTGCAGTCAGCCGTCAGATCATGGCGCTTGAAAGCCGCCTTGACCTCAAGCTGTTTGTGCGGCGCCGGGATGCGGTGGTCCTGACGGAGGCCGGCCGCTATTACCTGGAAGAAGTCAGCGCCATTCTCCAGCGCCTTGAGCGCGCCACGGCCAATGTGATGGCACTCAAAGGGCGCGGGGGTTCGCTGACGCTGTCGGTCGGCGCATCGCTGGGCAGCTACTGGCTGATTCCGCGCCTGCCGGACTTCACCCGCGCGTACAGCGAAATCACTCTTAACTTCGCCACCCGCGTGGGCTCGGTTGATTTCAAGAGCATGCCGGTAGATGCCTCGCTCGAATTTGGCGACGGGAAACGGCCGGGCCTGCACAACGACTTTGTTTTGCCCCTGGCCATGGCTCCGTATGCCGCACCGGCATGGATAGCCAAAAACGGAAAGTCGCTGACGTCCCGAACGCCTTTATCCGCCCTGGTACACCACACAACGGTATTGGACGCCTGGCAAAAGTGGTTCGACTACGCAGGCATGGAAATCGGCACCGGGCAAGAGGGGCCACGCTATGAGTTGATGTCGATGGCCCTGAATGCCGCGGTGGTGGGCCTGGGCGCAGTGCTGCTGCCTGATTTCATGGCCAAGGATGCGGTCGCCACCGGCCGCTTGCGCCAGCTTTCGAAGAAACAATGGGTGTCTACGCGCGGCTACTACCTGGTATATMCAGAAGAGTCGGCCGGGCTTGAAGCCCTCAAGGTATTTCGCACCTGGCTGCTGGCGGAAGCGACAGCTGGGCAGGTCTGAGACAAGGGCAAGTTGCAGGCCTATCCGCCGGCAGWCTTGAGCGCCACCAGCACCACAACGACCACAGCCAGAACCAGCGAAACACCCCGCCAAAACGCCACCGGGTTGCGCTCAAGCAAGGCCGGACGGGTCTTGTCCAGGAATGACTGGTTGGGGTGACGCAGGTCGTACAAGAACTCCGACAGCTCACCATAGCGCTTGGCGGGATCGGGGTGAACGGCCTTGCGCAGCACGCCGTCTATCCATGCGGGTATGTCACGGTCTTCGTACAGAACGGAGTCATAGCGCAGCTTGCTTTGTGCGGCCCGGGTCCGGCACTTGGCCACTTCGGCGCCGTAGGGCAGCTTGCCTGTCAGCATCTGGTAGGTGATGACGCCGAGCGAGAAAAGGTCTGAACGCGTGGTGCCGCCCTCGCCCACAAAATACTCCGGCGCCGAATACTGGGCCGTGCCCAGAATGTCGTTGTGCCCGCCGGGCGCATCTGCTTCCATGAGGCTGGCTACGCGGGTTGAGCCAAAGTCAATGATTTTGGCCGTGCCGGTCTTGTCGATCATGACGTTCTCGGGTCGCAGGTCCTGGTGCAGCATCTCCAGCCGGTGAAACGCGCGCAGGCCTTTGGCGATTTGCTCCACCAGCCCGCGCACGGCTTCCAGGCCGGGCCGGGGGTTGTCGATCATCCACTGACTCAGTGTTTGCCCGTCGATGTATTCGGTGGCCACGTACACGTAATGACGCTTTCGGGTCGGCACATAAGGCTTCAACACATGCGCGCTGTTGATGCGCCTGGCGATCCACTCCTCCGTCAAAAACCTTTCAAGGTAGGCCGGGTCACCGCCCAGATCTATCGACGGTGTTTTAAGGATGACGAGCGCGCCCGTGTCGTTGTCGGTGGCCAGGTAGATGTGGCTGCGGCTGCTGCCGTGCACTTCGCGGACGATGGTGTAGCCGTCAAACTGCGTCCTGGCCTCCAGGATGGGCGGAAGCGGTAGGCCTGACAGCTGCTGGAGCAGCTCGCCGGCCTGCCCGTTGGGCAGCTCATCGACGCGGACAATTTGTGCCGTGAGGTTGTCGCCACTGCCTCGCTCCAGGGCTTTTTCGACGATGGACTTGGCTGCCATATCCAGCCCGCCAGGCTCGTCGGCACAGATGTGGATGAGGCCGGCCATGTCGTATTCGCTGACGTGTTCATACACGCCGTCGGTGGCCAGAAGAAAGATGTCGCCCTGCTCCACCTGCTGGGTCTGGTAGTCGATCTCAAGCTGCGGCTTGAAGCCCAGCGCGCGGCCCAGATAGCTTTGGCCCTGGGAAATCCACACACGGTGGTCGTTGGTCAGTTGTTCCAGCGCCTTGCCGCGCAGGCGGTAAATGCGTGAATCACCGACATGAAAAATATGCGCAGTGGTCGACTTGATGACCATGGCACTCAGGGTGCACACATAGCCTTTGTCCTTGTCGTAGCGGTACTGGCTTTTCTGTGTCTGCGCATGCAGCCAGGAGTTGGTGGCGCTCAGGATCCGCTCGGCCGATGTCTTGACCGACCAGGCTTCCGAGGTGCAGTAATAG
>NZ_JBFUGX010000110.1:0-8599 GCF_056402675.1 Polaromonas sp. P3_C2
GGCATCGCGCCGCGACTGCCCGAAGAGGTGGGCTGCCGCGACATCCACGGCATCCGCCGGGCTGGACAGCGCCTGGCCGGCGATGCGGCCAAGCACCCGCTCGCGCAGGCTCGCCACCAGGACGAGGTGCTTGCGGCGTAATAGTTTGAGCGCGGGACGCAGCTCAGCCGAATCCTCGTCGCGGAAGTTGGTGAGCACTATCACCAGTGCACGGCGACGTTGTACACGCAGCAGTTCCTGCGCCGCCATGAGATAGTCCGAATGCATGGCGCCGGGCTGGATGTCGTGCAGGCGGTTCATGAGGGCATTGAGTGTGGCGGCGCCTTTGCGGGGCGCAAAGTCACGCCGATGCCCGGGCAAACCGCCGAAAGTCATTGCGCCGACCTCGTCGCCTTCTTTCAGTGCGACATAGCTCAGCAGCATCAGCGCGTTGAGGGCCTCGTCGAAATGGCTGCTGCCGCGCAGCTCTTGCTCCGGGCTGCTTTCATCAGCGCGCATGCGGCGGCCGCAGTCCAGCAGGAAAAACACACACTGGTCGCGGTCGTCCTGGAATTCGCGCACGATGGGCCGCTGGTGGCGCAGTGTGRCCTTCCAGTCGATGTGCCGCAGGGAGTCCCCGGTTTTGTAATCAGCAAGCTGGCGGAAATCAGTGCCCAGCCCGCGCTGGACATAGGTTTTAATGCCGATCTGGGCGAGCCGCCGGTCACCGGAAAGCCAGGCATAGCGGGCCAGTGCGGCAAAGTTGGGATAGACACGCRGCTTCCCGGGCTGGCCTAGCGCCTGCTGCACCTCGAGACAGCCGCCGCGGGTGTGCCAGCGCAGCTGGGTCGTGCCGAAAAGGGCGACGCCGCGCTCTCTCGCGGTCACCGTGTATCGCAACTCGGCGCGCGAAGCCGGTGGCACGGTGACGGCCTGTGGCAGGCCTTCAAAGGTAAACCGCGGATCGACCTCATCGAACACCGTCACTGCCCAGGCCAGGGGGCCGTCATTGACCAGCGCCAGTGTCAGCACCGTTGGCACGCCCAGTGAAAAAGCGCCGGGCAGCGTGCGCTCAATGCGCAGCGGCGCTGTCCTCCACAGGCGCAGGCTGCGCCAGAGATCAAAAATGGCGCCTGCCAGCGCCGCCAGCAAGACGGCGCCGGCCAGTATCGCGACCCGGTCAACCGGCAAACCCCCGAGCAAGGCCAGCGCGACGGCCGCCGTGATGCAAGCCAGCACCCTGACGGTCGTTTTTGCGGGGATCACCAACCAGCGCATGAGTTGCGGCCTAGAGACGGGGGGCCTGGACGCTGCCCAGGGCACTGCGCAGCAAGTCGTCAACACCCAGGCCTTCCAGCTGCGCATCGGGCGAAATCATCACCCGGTGGCGCAAGGCCGGCAGGGCCTGCCGTGCCACATCGTCGGGTGTGATGAAGTCCCGTCCGTGCATGAGCGCGCCGGCCCGTGCAGCCCGCACTAGGGCCATGGTGCCGCGCGGCCCTGCCCCCGACGAAAGGCCTGGCCAGTCGCGCGTGGCGCGGGCGATGCGGACCGCATAGTCAATGACCTGTTCGTGCGCCTGCACCAGGCTGGCCAGCCGCTGCAGTTCAAGCACCTGCGCGTCGTCCAGGCACGGCCTGACCGCATCAAGCGGCAACTGGTTGCCGGCACGCTGGCCGGTGGTCAGCTGCACGATCGCCTTTTCTTCAGCATGGCTGGGGAAGTCGATGTTGATCTTGAGCAGGAACCGGTCCAGCTGCGCCTCCGGCAGAGGGTAGGTGCCTTCGGTATCGATCGGGTTTTGTGTCGCCATCACCATGAAGGGACGGGGCAGCGGCATGGCCTTTCCTTCGAGCGTGACCTGGTATTCCTGCATCACTTCAAGCAAGGCGCTCTGGGTTTTGGCTGGTGCGCGGTTGATTTCATCCGCCAGCAGCAGGTGCGTGAACACCGGTCCCTGGTGTACCCGCAGCGTGCCGATGCCGGCTTCGCTCCGGGTCGATGGGTCCAGCACGGAATGACCCGTGATGTCCGAAGGCATCAGGTCGGGCGTGAATTGCACGCGGGCGTAGCGCAGGCTCATGGCTTGCGCCAATGCGCGCGCCAGCAATGTCTTGCCCAGTCCCGGTACACCCTCAATCAGGACGTGGCCGGATGCGACCAGCGCCACCAGGGTCTGGTCGACGGCTTCCGATTGGCCGACCACGGCTTTGCCGACCTCCTGGCGCAGGGTTTGCAGCGACTCGGCTGCGCGGCTCAGTTCTTCGTTGGGAATGAATGACATGGTGTTTCTCGGTTCAGGATGAAGGAGGAGATGAAGCGGCAGATGAGGCGCTGGGTGAGGCGCCGGGTGAAACGGGAGACGTGAAAGCTGTTGGCTGCCGCGTGTCGGGCCCCGTGGCGTCGAGGCGCCGGCGGGCGGTTTCGATCAATTCGAGGTCGGCGGCCAGCACGCCGGGGTTGCGCGACCTGACTGCCTGGGCGCGTTCCAGCAACAGGGCGTCCAGGCCGGTGGCGCGTGCGATCTCGACTGTGCGTTGCTTCGGATCAAGCTGTGAAAACCGGCGCAATTGCCGGGTGGCCGACTCGTGCAGCGCGCGAAGCTGCGCTGTATGCAAGGCCTTCGGCCCGTGCATATGCAGAAAACGCGCCGTACCGCGCACTTGCTCGRCCATCGAGCGCCGGTGAGCGCTTGCGGACGCTGCCAACGGCCCGAAGCGCACGCTGGCGCGCCACAGGGCCAGCGCCAGCGCCAGCAAGCCGAGCAACAGGGCGGCCCAGGCCTGGTGCCACAGCCAGGGCATGAAGGGCTCCCGGGCCTCTTCGGCAACAAACCAGAATTCAGTGCCGGCGCGCGCCTGCAATGCCGCGGCCGCCAGCTGCGCATTGTCGGCGCGCAGCAGGTTGCTATTGTCCAGCAGGTTCCATCCACCGAGCACGGTGACCGTGCCCTGGCCGACCTGCACGCGCACGGCCTCAGTGCCGGCCGTGCCGCGCAGGGACCACAGCGGTGCGGCCAGCCGATTCACCGGCAGGTACTGGGGGCTGAAATATGCGCCGCAGGCGCGATAGACACGGCTGTCGGCGTAGCTCGCGATGACCTCGGCGGGCTCTTCCAGCGCGCGGCAGTCCATGTCCTTGACGGGTTTGGCCAACGGGCGCGGCGGCATCGCGGGCGACTCCCACTTCAAGGGGCTTTGCTCCGTGACGGGTAGCCAGTCCTTTAGCGATTTATGGCCGGCCAGGAAGCCCGGGATGACCAGATGCCCACCCTGTGCCACCCAGGCACGCAGGCGCTGCGCGCGTTCAGGGAACAGGTCCCAGTTGCGCGACACCAGCACCAGCCGGGCTTGCGGCGGCGGCATGGCATCCAGGCTTTTGTGCCGCACGACCCGCGCACCCAGGGCGACCAGCAGTTTTTCGGTGGCGTAAAGCGGGTTGGTGAGGGCCTCACCCTTGGYTGGCGTGGGTGTGTCGACGTCCACCCATTCGGTGGCCGACATCAGCCAGGCGCTACCCGCCAGCAACAGCACGCCGAGCAGGATGAGGATCAGTCGGTCCCTCATGCGATGGCTTTCGCCGGGGCGATGGATGCGCCCAGCCGCGCGTCAAATTCGGCGCACAGCGCCAGCACGCCGGCCGTGGGCGGCAGGCGTCCGCCATAGGCCGCCAGCTGCCAGGCGGTCACCAGTCGCGCGAAAAACTCCAGCGACATGGGCGCCAGCCGGCCCTCGCTGAGAGCCACGCATTCGCCTTCGGTGCTGGCGTTCCGGATGGGCACCGCATGCAGGTGGACCAGGCGGGAAAGCGCGCCGCGGTAGAGCAGCGACAGCGCGGGCCGCCGCTGGCCGCGCTGCCAGAGCGACGCGACTTCGGCGCCCACATCGTCGGGCAGGCTTTCAGGCCGTATGTCCAGGCTGCCGATATGGCTGGGCAGGGGCGCCATCCGGTGCCGGCCGCCGCCGGCCCGCACCTTCACCCAGCGCCGTATGCCGACCACCAGCCAGGCCAGGGCCAGCGCGCCCAGCGCCCACACGAGCAGGCGCGCGCCCTCGGACACCTTGGCCACCAAATCCTTGAGCCAGTTGAGGCTGTCGCGATCCTTCTTTTTGTCTTCCGGCTTTTTGTCCTGGCTCTTGAAGCGCAGGGATTTTTCGCTCTTGCTGCTGGGCAGGTTGGGATCGGCACGAACCCGGTCGGCGGCCGATTGCACCTGCTGGCGCGAGGGCGGCTCGGCTGGCGCCGCAGCCGGGTTGGCCCACGATGACATACCCGCCATCACGACGCAGGCCGCGGCCCATCGCCATGAAAAGCACCTTGCGGCGGCGTGGCGAGAAGCCATCATGGCCGGCCTTTCGCCGCTGCGGGGGTGAAAGCACGGCGGAATTCCTGTTCGATGTCCCATGCCTCGAGTTCAACGCGCCGGTTCAGGTACATCGCAAATCCGGCGGCCACAAAAAAGGGCTCGATCAAACCGACGACGAAAGCGTACACCGCTGCAAAAAGCAGGCTTTGCGCCGAAGCCTCCGAGTCGAGCAGCCAACGCCAGACGTCTCCGAAGCTGCCTTCAGGAGCGAACCACAGCAGCGCCGACAGGATTGCGAGTTCGAGCGCGATCTCGACATTGGCAAAAATCATCTGCATGCCGGCGCCCGCACCACGGCGCCCGCGCAGCAATTGGTCGCGCCGCTTGCGCCTGGCGCCGCCGCGTTGGCCTTCGAGCTGATCGACGGCCTGCGTGAATGAACGCCAGGGAGACAGGCGCCGCCACAGCAGTGTCCGGAGCAACTGGCCGCCCCAGACCATCCCACGGCGCTGCCAGAGGTCGTTCCACCGCGTGGGCTGGCCGAACACCGCGCGTGACAGGATGAACAACAAGGTACGGTCAAACCAGGGCTTGAGCCAGAAAATCAACAGCCCGGGGAGCCAGCCGGCAAACTCCGCCGTGCACAGCACCAGCACGATGACGACCACATACATGGGCAGGAAAGTGCGCCAGATGGAATCGGCATGGCGGCGCACCAGTGCGACACCCAGGTCCGCGGCTTCGGCCATGGGCCGCGGCCGCAGTGCAACGGCGAGTGCATCAACCTGCATGGTGTTTTCCGGGGTCCGCGGGGACGGCGCGCGGCCTTCCCTGCCACCCGAGGTAAGCCAGCACCAGCGCCCAGCAGGCTGCGCCCGCACCATATTTCACAGCGGGCGTGACCCATCGCGCCGAAGACCAGAAGGCCTCGACGGCGGCAGCGATCAGCAGGAGGCCGATGACGCCGTAAATCACCACGATGGCGTGGCGGGCCGCCAGCCGGAGCGCCTCTAGCCGGGTATGCCGGCCCGGCGCGATCAGTGCATAGCCCAGCCTGAGTCCCGCGGCGCCCGCCAGCACGATGGCGGTCAGTTCAAAGGCGCCGTGGGTGATGACGAAGGAGCAGAAGTTCTGCCCGTGGCCGGCGGCGATCAGGTAGCCGCCGACGGCGCCTATCTGCACCCCATTGAACAGCAGCACGCCGGCGCTGCCGACCCCGCCGAAGATGCCGGCCGCGAAGCAGCGAAAGCCGATGCCGATGTTGTGCATGACGTAATAGCCGAACATCTGCCAGTCACCACCGGCGTCGCGGTTGCGCCCGAAGGACCTTGCACTGTCGCTGTACATGCCGTCGAACTGCTGCACTTGCGCCGCGTCCATCAGGTGCAGGATGAAACCGGGGTCGCGGTAAGTCGCCAGGCCGGCAGCCAGTAGCGGCAGCACGAACAGCAGGAACGCCACCAGCAGGTAGGCCCGGTGCGCGCGTACGGCTTGCGGGAAGTCAACCAGCGCCAGCCGTCCAAGGCGCGCCAGGCCGTAGTCGTGCTGCCGGTAAATCAGCCGATGCGCGCCTTGCGTCAATGTTTCGAGCCTTTGCGTCAGGTGAACGGGATAGGCGCGAGCCTGCGCCAGCGCCAGGTGCTCGCAAACACGGCGGTAGAGGGTGGCCAGCCGCGCACCGTCGAACTTGCGCTGGGTTTCGGCGATACCGATCACCGTTTCGAGTTCGGTCCAGAGGGGCGCATACAGGGCTTCAAATTGCAGAGGCGTCATCGGCGCGCGTCTCCTTCACGCCGGCCCATCAGCCATTGCGCCAGCCCGAGCAGGCGTTGTGTGGCGCTGCTGCCTGGCACACCTGTGCCAAGCACGGGCTCTGCCAGCGCTGCGAGTTCGCCGAAACGTTCAGGGGTTAATCGCGTTGCACGGCCGGCCCAGGAGAGCACCGAGGCCTGTTCGGTCGCGGATAGCGGCCGTGCGGGGGCCAGCGGATCAGCCAAGGGAACATCGCCATGAAGCTTGACTGATTCGCTAAACACCACAAGGGTGCCGGCGGCCAGGTCACCCAGCCGTTTGCTGTCGCTGCGCCAGAGGACGCAGAGCAGTCCGGCACCAAACAGCGCCGGCATGAAGTCGGCGGCCCGCAGGAGGTTGCGGGTCAGCGAGGCGGCAGGCGTTACCGGCAGGCCGGAATCCATCACCACACGCAAGCCCATCGCGCGCTTGCCAGGGGTGGCCGCGGCGCGGGTCAACTCGAACACCACGGGATAAAACCACTCGAGGCCGAAGTAGGTCACCAGCAGGATTGCCGCGCCCGCCTTGCCCATTGCTCCGACCACTACGGCCACAGCGATAAACAGGCAGGACCGTATGGCCAGGTCAATCAGGTAGGCTTGCCCGCGTGCCACGATGCCGGCGGGCCGTAAGGACAATGTGATGCCCTCCGGTGTTTCGGCCGTGTACAGCGTGTCGAGGCGCGCGGTTGTCACAGGGCTRGGCTGCCTGTCAGATCTTGAAGACCACGGTGTCCGCAATCTCGTCATGCAGGCAGCGACGGGATTTCCGGAAAATCATCAGGCAGTCCAGCAGGGAATAGACCCACAGGACGACCACCATGATGCTGGCCGCGAACCCCGCGCCATATCGGAGGGCCAGGCGCTTGACGGAAACGGACTCTCCCGAAGGTCGGGCAATGCGTATCTTGAGCAAGACCTTGCCAATCGTCTGGCCCCGTGTCGCGAGCAGGTAGCCGTTGAGCACAAGAAAAATCAGGGCGCCGACACCCATGCTCACCAGATCGACGGACCACATGTCGCGTCCTTCCGTGTTCCAGGGATTGAAGGGCGTCAGTACCGACACCAGCCAAAGGAAGAGGGACTGAATAACAGCGTCGAGCATCACGGCGCAAAATCGCCGCATGCGACTGGCCAGCTCAGGCCCCTCTGACGCCGCGACCACGTCGTCTACGCTGGCCTGCGGCGGCGCATAGCGCGCATCGTGCTGCGGATTGTCCATCGTCCTCTCCCCATGCCTATTTTGTTGGGTTGATTCTAGGGCCTCTTAACGACATTGCTGCAAGATAGGAAGGACGTAAAAAAGGCCCGCATTTGCGGGCCTTTTGGTGAGGTGCCGCTTATGCGGCAGAGGTCGGCGCGTTTACTGGCCGGCCGATTGTTCGAAAGGCAGCTTCACAGCGCCGAGATCGCGCCTGGTCTCGACCAGCACCAGCGGGCCTTCGTCGGCGACCACCAGCGGTGGGCGCTCACGCGGTACGTGGACCGGCTTGGCTTCGGCGGCGATGGCGGCTTTGGCTTCGGCGATCTTGGCGGCATCTGAGTTGACCCACTGCAAGCCTGAGGACTGGGCGACCTGAACCAGGTCCTGCAGGGGCAAGTCGTAAGACTGAACCTTGGGCAGGCTGGCAGCAACCGGCACAGCGGCTGGCGCCGGTGCGGGGGCAGGAGCTGCTACGGGTGCGGCAACGGCTGCTGGGGTCACGTAGGCTGGAGCCAGTACAGCAACCGGAACGGCGGCAGCCACCGGTGCTACAAATTCAGGAGCTGCTTGCGCACGCTGCTCTTGGGCTTGCGGCTGATTAGGTTCCGAAAATTCGGCTTGCCCGCTTGCCTGTCCGGCTTCTGCAGGTTGCTCGCTGCGCTCACCGTTTTCGCCGCGTTCGCGGCGGTCACGGCCATAGCGGTCCCGGCTGCGGCGTTCGCGTGGCTGGCGTTGGTCTTCGGCCTGGCCGTTTTGTGCAGGGGCGATCACATTGCCGGCATCGTCCAGTACGGGGGCTGCCGCTACGGCTTCAGGATTGAAGCCGGCGCTGCCTTCAGCGGCAGCATTCTGGCCTTCGGCGCCTTCAGGGCGGTCTGTGCGGCGGTCGTTGCGACGGCCGTTGCGGTCGCCGCGGTCACGGCGGCCTTCACCACGCTCTCCACGCGGTTCACGGTTGCCTTGTGGGCGTTCGCCGTCTTGCGGTGCGCGTTCCTGGCGCGGCTCGCCGGCTTCACCGCCCATGGCGGCTGCCATGGCGGCCTGGTTGGCCAGTGCGAGGTCCTGCTCGACGGAGTCGCGCTGAATGCGCTCACCACCGCGCTCGCCACGTTCACCGCGCTCGCGGCGGCCGCGGCCTTCGCGGCTGGGGTTTTCGCTGCGGGGCTGGTCGCCGGCATTTTCAGGACGGCTTTCGCCGCGGGCTTCACCGGCTGGGCGTTCCTGGCGGCCGGCTTCGTTGCGGCCTTCCGGGTTGCGTTCGCGGCGCTCGCCGCCACGGCCTTCATTGCGGCCTTCGCCACGGCCCTGGCCCTCTGGGCG
>NZ_JBFUGX010000111.1:0-8580 GCF_056402675.1 Polaromonas sp. P3_C2
GGGCGACGACGGCGAGTTCCACGCCACGGATGAAGCAGTTGACCTGTCCGGCACGCCCGTTGAAGCCTGGGCGGCGCTGTTTTTCTTCTGGGCACTGGGCCTGACGGTTTTCTACCAGTTCTTCACGCGTTATGTAATGAACGATTCCGCCGCCTGGACGGAAGAAATCGCACGCTACCTGCTGATTGCCACGGTATTCGTCGGCGCCGCCATCGGCGTGGCCAAGAACAACCATATCCAGGTCGACTTCTTCTACCGCTTCATGCCCACCTGGCTGGCCCGGGCCATGGCCCTGCTGACCGATGTGCTGCGCATCGCCTTCCTGGGCGCCATGGTCGTGCTGACCTGGCAAATGATGGACAAGATGGGCAACTACAAGATGACCATCATCGACCTGCCGATGAACCTTGTGTACGGCGTCTGCCTGGTGGGGTTTGCGGCCATGGCCGTGCGCTCGATCTGGGTCATGCGCATCCACCTGCAGCGCGGCTACAGCGTGCTGGAACGCCCTGAATCCACGATGGAGGACCGCTGAATGTTGAAGGTTATTTTTCTCTTCCTGATGAGCGGTGGCCTGCCGGTGGCCATGGCCATGGCCGGGGCGTCGCTGGTCTACATCCTGTTCACCAACAGCTCGCCGCCCTTTGTGGTGGTTCACCGCATGGTCAGCGGCATCGACAGCTTTCCGCTGCTGGCCGTGCCGTTCTTCATCCTGGCCGGCAACCTGATGAACAACGCAGGTATCACCAACCGCATCTACAACTACGCACTGGCGCTGGTCGGCTGGATGAAGGGCGGGCTGGGCCACGTCAACGTCGTCGGCTCAGTGGTGTTTGCCGGCATGAGCGGCACCGCCATTGCCGACGCCGCCGGCCTCGGCACCATCGAGATCAAGGCCATGAAGGACCACGGCTACAGCACCGAGTTTGCCGTGGGCGTGACGGCGGCCTCGGCCACGCTGGGCCCCATCATTCCGCCCAGCCTGCCCTTTGTGATCTACGGCATGATGGCCAATGTCAGCGTCGGCGCGCTATTCCTGGCGGGCATCCTGCCGGGGGTCATGATGGCCATCCTGATGATGCTGACAGTGGCCTACTTCGCACACAAGAACGGCTGGGGCGCCGATGTTCCCTTCGCATGGAGCCGCCTGAACAAGGCGCTGGTGGAGACCGCCGTGGTCGTCGGCTGGCCGCTGCTGCTGTGGCTGCTGATCGGCAAACTGAACTTTCCGCCGCAGATCACGGTGGCCGTCGCACTGGCGGCATTGTTTGCGGCCGACAAGGCCTTCAATTTTCAGGCCGTGTTGCCCATCATGACGCCCGTGCTGCTGATAGGTGGCATGACCACCGGCATCTTCACCCCCACGGAAGGCGCGATTGCCGCCTGCGTCTGGGCGCTGATCCTCGGGTTTGCCTGGTACCGCACGCTGACCTTCAAGAGCTTTGTGAAGGTCTGCCTTGATACGGTCGAGACCACCTCCACCGTGCTGTTCATTGTGGCCGCGGCATCGATCTTCGGCTGGATGCTCACCGCCACCGGCGTGACCACCGACATTGCCAAATGGGTGCTGGACTTCACCAAGGAGGCCTGGGTCTTCCTGCTGCTGGCCAATTTGCTGATGCTGTTTGTGGGCTGCTTCCTGGAGCCGACCGCAGCCATCACGATTCTGGTGCCAATCCTGGTGCCGATTGCCACGCAGCTGGGTGTGGACCCGATCCACTTCGGGCTGGTGATGGTGCTCAATTTGATGATCGGCCTGCTGCATCCGCCCATGGGCATGGTGCTGTTTGTGCTGGCCCGCGTGGCCAAACTTTCCGTGGAACGGACCACCATCGCCATCCTGCCCTGGCTGTTCCCGCTGCTGGGCAGCCTGGTCATCATCACCTATTTCCCCAAATTGGTACTCTGGTTGCCGAAGATGTTTTACTGAAAGTGAAACAATCACCCTGAGACGCCTTCGAGGGGGCACCAACTGCGGCCCGGCGAAGCCGGTTCCGCGATGGCCCCCCGATAAACACAGAAGTATTAAATGGCTTTCGTAACAGAACTGATTTCTGTAGAGGATCAACAACTAATTGGGCACGATCAGATGCGAGACCCGATTGGGCGTCCCCTGCGGCCATATAAGTGGACCATTGATCGCGGTCGAGAGATGTTTTTTCTGCAGACTTATCGCGGTGGCGAAGATACTCATCATTTGATGTGGTTCATCTTCGGTGTGAAGGGGGTCAGGTTGTCACTACAACTTAGCTGTAAAACCCACATCAAAGATGGGAAAGAGTTTTACCCTTGGGAATTAGCCCACCCTGTTGATTTCCCGAATGACCTTCAAATGTCCCGTGAAAAAGTGATTGAGGCTATCAAAGAAGCCATAGCCTCCTTCACTAACTGGGGGTCTCCAATTAACCAAGTGACGTTCAGCTTCTAACTTCAAACCAATGACACCGTTTATTCGCCTTCACCCCTCCGATGATGTCCTGATTGCCCGAGCCCAGCTGGTGGGCGGCACCGAGGTCGAAAACATCACCGTACGCGGCCTGATTCCTGCCGGCCACAAGATCGCCACGCGCGCGCTGGCCCTGGGTGAGCCCGTGCGGCGCTACAACCAGATCATCGGTTTTGCCAGCAAACCCATCGCGCCCGGCGAGCACGTGCACACGCACAACCTCAACATGGGCCCCGACAAGGGCGACTTTACGCGCGACTACGCATTCGGCGCCGACGTGAAGCCGGCACCAGCCAGGCGCGAGGCGACTTTCATGGGCATCAAGCGGCCGGACGGCCGTGTCGCCACCCGCAATTACATCGGGATTCTCTCGAGCGTCAACTGCTCAGCCACCGCCGCGCGGGCGATTGCCGACCATTTCTCGCGGCAGAACAACCCTGCAGCGCTGAAAGACTTTCCCAACGTCGACGGCGTGGTGGCGTTGACGCATGGCACCGGCTGCGGCATGGACAGCGACGGCCTGGGCCTGCAGATCCTGCAACGCACGCTGACAGGTTACGCCACGCACCCCAACTTCGCGGGCGTGCTGGTGGTGGGCCTGGGCTGCGAGTCAAACCAGATCAATGCCTGGCTGGCCCACGGCAGCCTGCGCGAAGGTGAAACCCTGCGCGTCTTCAGCATCCAGGACACGGGCGGCACGGCCAAGACGGTGGCCAAGGGCATCGCCATGATCAAGGAAATGCTGCCGCAGGCCAATGCCGTCAAGCGCGAACCGTGCAGCGCCGCGCACATCACCATCGGCCTGCAGTGCGGCGGCTCCGACGGCTATTCGGGCATCAGCGCCAACCCGGCGCTCGGCGCGGCGGTGGACTTGCTGGTGGCCCATGGCGGCACAGCCATCCTCAGCGAAACGCCCGAAATTTACGGCGCCGAACATTTGCTCACGCGGCGCGCCGTTCGCCCCGACATCGCCGAAAAGCTGATCTCGCGCATCAAGTGGTGGGAGCACTACACCCAGATCAACGAGGGGGAGATGAACAACAACCCGTCGCCCGGCAACAAGGCCGGCGGCCTGACCACCATCCTGGAAAAGTCGCTGGGTGCGGTGGCCAAGGGCGGCACCTCCAACCTGGAGGCTGTCTATGAATACGCCGAACCCGTGAAGGACCACGGCTTTGTCTACATGGACACGCCGGGCTACGACCCGGTCAGCGCCACCGGCCAGGTGGCTGGCGGCGCCAACATCATCTGCTTTACCACCGGCCGCGGTTCGGCTTACGGCTGCGCGCCCTCGCCTTCGCTCAAGCTCGCCACCAATTCGGCGCTGTGGCATCGGCAGGAAGAGGACATGGACATCAACTGCGGCGAGATTATCGACAGCGGCGTGACGGTGCAGGAGATGGGACAGCGCATTTTCGAGATGGTGCTGGCCACCGCATCGGGCGAACCGAGCAAGAGCGAAAAGCACGGCTACGGGCAAAACGAATTTGTGCCCTGGCAAGTCGGCGCGGTGATGTAAGGGCTTTTCACATGCAAAAAGTGCTTCAAGCCCAATATCTACGGGCGCAAGCAGCTACTATTTTTATAGCAGCCGGCAGCACGGCCGCCGAAGCGGAAAAAATCGCCGCCAACCTGGTCATGGCCAACCTGAGCGGCCATGACTCGCACGGCATCGGCATGCTTCCGCGCTACGTCGATGCCGTACTCGAAGGTGGCCTGACGCCCAACGCCCAGGTCAAAACCCTGCTCGATACCGGCTCGCTGCTCAGCCTGAACGGCCAGCGCGGTTACGGCCAGTCGATCGGCGAGCAGGCGATGGCGCTCGGCATGGTACGTGCCAAAACCCATGGCAGCTGCATCATGGCGCTGGCCGAGTCCCACCATCTGGGGCGCATCGGCCATTTCGCCGAGATGGCCGTGGCCCAGGGGCTGGTGTCGCTGCACTTCGTGAACGTGATGACGCGGCCGGTCGTCGCTGCCTGGGGCGGCGCGGACGGACGCTACGGCACCAATCCCTGCTGTATTGGCATACCGCTGAAGGACCAGCCGCCCTTCATTCTCGATTTCGCGACCAGCCGCGTGGCCCAAGGCAAGATGCGCGTGGCGCACAACCAGGGCAAATCCGTCCAGCCGGGCCTGCTGATCGACGAACACGGCCAGCCCACCACCAACCCCGGCGTGGTGGTGGTGCCGCAGCCGAACGGTTTTTTTGGCGCGCTCATGCCGTTCGGCGAGCACAAGGGCTACGGCCTGGCGGTGGCGTGCGAGCTGCTGGGCGGCGCGCTTACTGGCGGCGGCACCTGGCACCACCCCACAAGCAGCGCACGTGCGGTCTACAACAGCATGCTCACGATCCTGATTGACCCGGGCAAGCTGGGCACCCAATCGGCCCTGGAAATGGAAGCGCTGGCTTTCGTCGAATGGCTGCGCAAAAGCCCGCCGGCCGACGGTGTGGACGCCGTGCAGATTGCCGGTGAACCGGAACGCCGCGCGCGGCTTGAACGCGAACAGGGTGGCATTGAAATGGACGGCGAAACCTGGCGCGAAATCGTCGCAGCCGGCCAGAAGGTCGGCGTAAATGTGCCGGATTGAACGCTGGACGCTATCAAATCAGTAGCTGCTCGCGCAGTCTCTATAAGGTCCAGCGGCCAAAATGATCCTCAATTTCACCGAAAAACCATGACGCCACCGATTCAAGACCAGGTTGCGCTTGTCACTGGCGCCAACGCCGGCATGGGCCTGGCCACGGCGCGTGCCCTGCTGGCCGCCGGCTACAAAGTAGCGGCCACTGACCTCGGCACCGAACGTGTGGCCGCCGAGCTTGCCGCGTATGGTGACCGTTTGGCCTGCTTCACCATGGACGTGAGCGAGCAGGCCCAGGTGCACGCCGCCTGCGACGCCATTGAAGCGCATTTTGGCCGCATCGACGTCTGCGTCAACAACGCCGGCTTCCTGCAATACGCCAACTGCGAACAGACCACGCCGGAGCTCTGGCACAAGACCCTGCGCATCAACCTCGACGGTGTCTTCTACGTCAGCCAGCGTGTGGCGCCCGGGATGAAGGCACGTGGTTTTGGCCGCATCGTGAACGTATCGTCCTATGGCGCCAAAACCGGGGGGCTGTCGCCGCTGCCAGCCTATGCTGCCAGCAAGGGCGGCGTAATCTCGCTGACCTTCAGCTTTGCCCGCGAATACGCCGCGTTCGGCGTGACCTGCAACGCGCTCGCCCCGACCTTTGTGAAGACCCAGATGCTGACCGGGCAGGTCAGTGCCGAGCGGCAAGCCGAGCTGCGCCAGAAGATACCGGTGGGCCGCTTCTGCGAGCTCGAAGAGTTCGCCCACTGCGTGCTGTTCCTGGCCCACCCGATGAGCGGCTTCATCACCGGCGAGGTGCTGGACCTCAACGGCGGCCTGCAGTTTGACTGAGCGCGCGATGCTGAACACCCGCGCTTTGCCGGAAATCGCCACGCGAGGCATCGGCGTCCCCACTTACTCACGCCGCGGCACTGTGGGCGTAGTGCACCTGGGCCTGGGCGCTTTTCACCGTGCGCACCAGGCACTGGTATTCGATTCCCTGCTGCAGCGTGGTGATGCGCGCTGGGGTGTGCTGGGCGTCGCCATGCGCAGCACCGGGCTGGCCGACGCCATGGCCGCGCAGGACGGCCTGTATGCCGTGCAGGTTGCCAGCAGCACCGGCGTGCAGTGGCAGGTCGGCGGCGCCATCTGGCAAACCTGCGTGGCCGCCCGCGAGCCGGCGCAGGTGGTGCAGGCGCTGGCCGCGCCGTCTACCCGCTGGGTCACGTTGACGGTCACTGAAAAAGGCTACGCCCCGGAACTGGCCCAACTGCTGGTGCAGGGCCTGGCAGCCCGCCATACGGCGGGGCTGCCGGGGTTGACGCTGGCTTCCTGCGACAACCTGGCAAACAACGGCCGCAAGTTGCAGGCTTTGTGCGTCGATGCCGCACAAAAGGAAAATCCGGCGCTGGCGCAGTGGATCGGCACCGCCTGCGCCTTCCCGAACAGCATGGTGGACCGCATCGTGCCGGCCGCAACCGGCGAGCGCCTGGCCGCTGCCGGGCAGGCGCTCGGCGTGGCTGACCAGGCCGCACTGGGCACCGAAGCTTTCTGGGAATGGGTGATTGAACGCCGCTTTGCCGCCCCTGCGGACGGCGACGTGCTGGCGGCTGCCGGCGTCACGGTGGTGGATGATGTGGCGCCGTTTGAGGAAGCCAAATTGCGCATGCTCAACGGCAGYCACACGGCCATGGCCTGCATGGGCGCGGTAGCGGGCTGGCCTGTCGTCAGCGACTGCATCGCGCGGCCTGCAGTGCATCGCTTCATCCACGGCCTGATGACGCAGGAGATCGGCCCGCAGCTCAACCGCCCGGACTGGCCCGCCTACCGCGACGCGCTGCTGGCACGTTTTGCCAACCCCGAGCTGCAGCACAAGGTGCACCAGATCGCCACTGACAGTTCGCAGAAGATCCCGCAGCGCTGGGTGCCTTCGGTGGTCGATGCCCTGCATGCGGGCCAGCCCGTGGAACGGCTGGCTTTTGCAGGAGCAGCCTGGATGCGCTACCTGCGCGGCAGCGACGAGCAGGGGCAGCCCTACGCCATGAGCGACCCGATGGCCGAAACGCTGAAAGCCCTCGCGCTCGCCCATAGCGGTGACGCTGCAGCGACAGTGCAAGCCCTGGGTACGCTGCCGGCCATCTGGGGCGAGGCCCTGCCGCAGCAAGCGCGCTGGCTGGCCCGCATGACCCACTGGCTGGCCCAGATCAACCAGCGCGGCATGCTGGCCGCCCTGGACCAGCTTCACTCCCACCCCATCCGAACACCATGAAAATCACCAACGCCCGCGTCATCGTCTGCAGCCCCGGCCGCAATTTCGTCACCCTGAAAATAGAAACCGACGAAGGCCTGACCGGCATCGGCGACGCCACGCTCAACGGGCGCGAGCTGTCTGTCGTGAGCTACCTGACCGAGCATGTCATCCCCTGCCTGATCGGACGCGATGCGCACCAGATCGAGGACATCTGGCAGTACCTGTACAAGGGCGCTTACTGGCGGCGCGGCCCGGTCACCATGAGCGCGATCGCCGCAGTCGACACCGCCCTCTGGGACATCAAGGCCAAGGCCGCCAACATGCCGCTGTACCAGCTGCTGGGCGGAAAGAGCCGCACCGGCGTGATGGTCTACGGGCATGCCAATGGGAAAGACATTGCGCAGACCGTGGAAGAGGTGTTGCGCTACAAGGAGATGGGCTATCAGGCCATACGCGCGCAGAGCGGTGTGCCGGGCCTGGACAAGGTGTATGGCGTCGGCAAGGGCACGCTGTTTTACGAACCGGCTGATGCGGACCTGCCCAGCGAACACGACTGGAGCAGCGAAAAATACCTGCTGCACACCCCGAAGCTGTTCGACGCGGTGCGTACCGCCGTCGGGCCGGACATTCATTTGCTGCACGATGTGCATCACCGCCTGACACCGATCGAGGCGGGCCGGCTGGGCAAATCACTGGAGCCCTATCACCTGTTCTGGATCGAGGACGCGACGCCGGCCGAAAACCAGGAGGCTTTTCGCCTGATCCGCCAGCACACGACTACACCGCTGGCCGTAGGCGAGATTTTCAACACCATCTGGGACTGCAAGGACTTGATCCAGAACCAGCTGATCGACTACATCCGCGCGACGGTGGTGCATGCCGGCGGCATCACCCACCTGCGGCGCATTGCCGACTTTGCGGCGATGTACCAGGTACGCACGGGCTGCCACGGCGCGACCGATTTGTCACCGGTCTGCATGGGCGCAGCGCTGCACTTCGACACCTGGGTGCCCAATTTCGGCGTGCAGGAATACATGCGCCACACCGAGCAGACCGATGAGGTGTTTCCGCACAGCTATCGTTTTGACAAGGGCTTTATGCACTGCGGTGAAACGCCGGGGCATGGCGTGGAGATCGACGAGAAGCTCGCCGCGAAATACCCGTACCAGCGCGCCTACCTGCCGGTGAACCGCCTGCAGCACGACGGGACCCTCTGGAATTGGTAGATTGGTTCACCCCTATCGGACGCGCACTTCGTGTCGCGCCTTTTCCCCTTCCAGGGGACGGGCACCTGCGGCCGGGCAAAGCC
>NZ_JBFUGX010000112.1:0-8494 GCF_056402675.1 Polaromonas sp. P3_C2
GGTCTACACGCTCCACCTTGAGCACGTCAAGCGCCGTCCAGACGTATTCGGGCGGGCCTTCCTCGCCGGCGTGGGCCACCAGGTGAAAACCCAGCTCACGGCAGCGCGCAAACACGCGGGCAAACTTCTCGGGCGGGTTGCCAACCTCGTTGACCCACACCACCTTGGTCTTGACCTTGGGGTTGACCGACTGCGCGCCCAGCGTGAAGCTGTTGATGTTGCGCACCACTTCAGGAATCGGCACCGAGCCGACCACGCCCAGCGTGCCGGTCTTGCTCATCTTCCCCGCGATCACGCCGGCCATGTAGGCACCTTCGTAGGTGCGGCTGTCATAGGTGCGCATGTTCTCGGCCTGCTTGTAGCCGGTGGCGTGTTCGAACTTCACACCCTTGGTATCGGCCGCAACCTTGAGCATGGGCTCCATGTAGCCGAACGTGGTACCAAAGATCAGCTTGGCGCCGTTATTGGCCATGTCGCGGATTACGCGCTCGGCGTCGGCCGACTCGGGTACTTTCTCGACGAAGCTGGTGACGACCTTGTCGCCATAGGCTTTCTCCACAGCCTTGCGGCCATTGTCGTGCGCAAAGGTCCAGCCGCCGTCGCCCACAGGGCCTACATAGGCAAATGCGATTTTCAGGGGCTCGACCTTGGCAGGCGCTGCCGCCGCTGGCGCGGGTGCGGCAGGCGCCGCTGCCGGCTCTTCCTTCTTGCCGCAGCCCATCAGGGCTGCCCCAGCCACAGCCGACAAGGCCGCCAGCTTCAGCAGGGAACGTTTTTGCAGGTCAGTCATGTGAACTCGCTTTCRTTTTTAGGAAATGACATTGAAATGAAAAGTGGAACGGTAAGGCGAAAAAAAGCAATTATGCGGCGGATCGACCTTAAAACACCATCAGGCCCCCGGGTAAAAGGGCTTGCCGATGGAGCTGGGCATGTTGACGCGAATCCACAGCGGGTTGCGCGAGATCAGGACCAGCACCACGATGGTGGACAGGTAGGGCAGCATGCTCAGGAACTGCGTAGGCATGTTCACGCCCAGGCTTTGCAGGTGAAACTGCAACATGGTCACGCCGCCGAACAGGTAAGCACCCAGCAAAACCCGTGCCGGTCGCCAGGTGGCAAAGGTGGTGAGCGCCAGCGCGATCCAGCCCTTGCCCGCGATCATGCCCTCGACCCACAGCGGTGTATAGACCACCGACACATAGGCGCCGGCCAGCCCACACAGTGCGCCGCCGGCCACGACCGCCGCCAGGCGTATTCGTCGCACCGGGTAGCCCAACGCATGCGCCGACTCAGGGCTCTCACCGACCGAGCGCAGCACCAGGCCGGCGCGCGTGCGGTACAAGAACCAGATCAACCCGGCCGTCAGCGCCATGGCGATGTAAACCATGGGATGCTGACGGAACAGCGCTGGGCCCACGAGCGGAATGTCAGCCAGAAAGGGAATTGGGTACTGCGACTGCTCGGGCAACTTCTCTTGCACATACTTGATGCCGGCAAAGGCCGAGAAACCCGCACCGAAGAGGCTGAGTGCCAGCCCCGTGGCGTACTGGTTGGTATTGAGCCAGATCACCAGCACGCCGAAAACCGCGGCCAGGAAAGCGCCTGCCGCCATGCCGGCCACAAAGCCCAGCCAGGTGTTGCCGGTGTGTACCACCGTGGCAAAGCCTGCAATGGCCGCGCACAGCATCATGCCCTCGGCGCCGAGGTTGACGATGCCGGCTTTCTCATTGATGAGCAGGCCTAGCGCGGCGATGGCCAGCACGGTGCCGGCGCTGAGTGTGGCCGCGATGAGCAATGCGGTGGAGTCCATCAGCCGGCTCCTTTCACAAGGTCGGTCGAAGCAGGCGCTGCTACCGGCGTGGGGATGGGCCTGGTCAGCTTGAGGCGGTACGCGATAAGCGTATCGCAGGCCAGCAGGCTGAAGAGCAGCAGGCCCTGGAACACGCCGGTGATCGACTTGGGCAGCCCCAGGCGCGACTGCGCTAGCTCGCCGCCTATATAAAACATGCTCATCAGGATGGCGGAGAACACCACGCCGACCGGATGCAACCGCCCGACGAAGGCGACGATGATCGCGGCAAAACCATACCCCGCCGGCACATAAGGCGTGAGCTGGCCAATGGGGCCGGCCACTTCGAGCGCGCCTGCCAGGCCCGCCGCGGCGCCCGATGTCAGCAGCGCCAGCCACAACGCACGACGCGATGAAAACCCGGCATAGCGCGCGGCCGCAGGTGCGAGGCCACTGACCTCATGCCGAAAACCCGCGTGTGTGCGGAACATGAACAGCCACAGCCCGGCCACGCCCACCAGTGCGAGCACGATGCCGATGTTCACACGCGAGCCCTGCATCAGCCGCGGAATCTGCGTCACGGCCTCGAAGGTTTTGGTTTGCGGAAAGTTGTAGCCGTTGGGGTCTTTCCAGGGGCCGAAGACAAGGTAGTTCAGCACCATCTCCGCCACATAGACCAGCATCAGGCTGACCAGGATTTCATTGGCGTTGAAACGGTCGCGCAGCAAGGCGGTGATGCCGGCCCACACCATGCCGCCCGCAAGGCCTGCCAGCAATATGGCCGGAACGATCCAGGGACCCGTGGTTTTTTCAGCCAACAGCGCCACGCCGCCTGCGGCGATCGCACCCATGACGAACTGGCCTTCGGCGCCGATGTTCCAGACATTGGAGCGAAAACACACCGCCAGCCCCAGCGCGATGATGAGCAGCGGCGTGGCCTTGACCAGCAGTTCCCCGATCGCGTAGGGCGACTTGATAGGTTCCCAGAAAAACACCTGCATGCCCTTGACGGGGTCTTTGCCCAGCGCCACAAACAGCGCCACGCCGATCAGCACGGTAATCAGCAGAGCCAGCACCGGAGAGGCATAGCTCCAGAAGGAAGACGGCTGGGGACGAATCTCGAGCCTCATGCCGAGGCCTCCGCCGTGGTTTGTGTTGTCTCTGCCTGGTGCGTGCCGGCCGCCCAGAGCCCGCTCATCCACTGCCCCACCAGTTCCACCGTGGCGTCGGCGCGCGGCAGCGAGGGCGAGAGCTGACCCTTGGCCATCACATAGAGCCGGTCGCAGATGTCAAACAGTTCTTCGAGCTCTTCACTCACCACCAGCACCGCGCAGCCGGCATCGCGCAGCTTGAGCAACTCGCCACGTATTTGCGTGGCCGCCCCCACATCAACACCCCAGGTGGGTTGCGAAACGATCAGCAGCTCAGGCTGCGCGTCAATCTCGCGACCCATGATGAACTTCTGCAGGTTGCCGCCCGACAGCGACTTGGCCACCGCCTGCGGCCCGCCGGACTTGACCTTGTAGTCGGCAATGATGCGGGCTGCCTGCGCCTGCAGGGCGCCGCGGTCAAGCCAGCCGCTTTTGCCAACAGCCTCCTTGCGCGTGAGCAACAGGTTGCGTGCCAGCGAAAGCGATGGCACGGCGCCACGCCCCAGGCGCTCTTCAGGCACAAAGTGCAGGCCCAGCGCGCGCCGGCCGCCAGGGCCGAACTTGCCCACCGGCTGGCCTTTGACTTTGATCGCATCGCTGGCGGCGCGGGTGTCTTCGCCCGACAGTGCATAAAGCAACTCTTTCTGGCCATTGCCCGACACACCGGCAATGCCGACCACCTCGCCGGACCGCACCTGCAACGCGATCTGGTGCAGGTCGACGCCGAACTGGTCTTCCTTTTGCACGTCGAGTTGCTTCACGTCGAGCACCACGGCGCCGGCGCGCACCTCGCGGTGCTCCAGCGCGGGCGGCTCAGCGCCAATCATCAAACGGCTCAGCGAGGCATTGGACTCCTGCCGCGGATCACAGAAACCGGAAACCTTCCCGCCACGCAACACCGTGCAGGCAGTGCACAGCGCGCGGATTTCATGCAGCTTGTGGCTGATGTACAAAATACTGCAGCCCTGTGCAGCCAGCGTTCTCAGCGTGACAAACAGGTTCTCGACCGCCTGGGGCGTCAGCACCGAGGTGGGCTCGTCCAGGATCAGCAGCCGCGGATGCGTGAGCAGCGCCCTGACAATTTCCACCCGCTGCCGCTCGCCCACGCTCAGGGTGTGCACGGGACGTGTCGGGTCCAGCTGCAGGCCATAGGCTTGTGTCGTCTGCAGGATGCGCTGCGAGACTTCGGCCAGCGTGAGGTGTTTGTCCAGCCCCAGCCAGACGTTCTCGGCCACCGTCAGCGTGTCAAACAGGCTGAAGTGTTGAAACACCATGCTGATGCCCAGCGCCCGCGCCTCGTGCGGGTTGCGCACAGCCACCGGTTTGCCGTCCATCGCCACGCTGCCGGCGTCGGGCTTGACCGAGCCGTAAATGATCTTCATCAGTGTCGATTTGCCCGCGCCGTTTTCACCGAGCACGGCGTGGATTTCACCGGGCTGCACTGTCAGCGAAATGCCGCTGTTGGCCACCACGCCGGGGTAGCTTTTGGTGATGCCGGAAAGCTGCAGCCGCGGCGGCTGGCCGGGCGGGCTGTCAGTCTGGGGCGAGGCTACGGTCATTGTCTCTGGGTATCCGGTTTTGTCGTCGGTTTATAGGTAATTCTGGCTGCAGCCCTTACGGGACGAGCGCAAGCAGCTATTCTTTTCGTAGCGTTGAGGCCACAGACTTGACACGCTCGCGCAGCCACCGGGCCGAGTTGGAGGCGTGTGTGCGTTCGTGCCAGAGCTGGTAATACATCATTCGGGGAAAGGCGATCGGGCTGGGCAGTATTTTCACCGGTAGCAGGCCGGCAAAGCGTTCGCAATACTGGCGCCCGGTGGTCATCACCAGCAAGCTTGATGCCACCATGGACGGCATCAGGCTGAAGTGCGGGCAGCGCACCGTGATGTTGCGCACCATGCCCAAGGTGTCGAGATGCTCGTCGATCACGCCCTTGGCGCCGGGGTGCGTGGCGGTGGGCGCGATGTGTTCGGCTTCCAGCCAGGTCGCGGCATCCCAGCCGCGGCGCACGGCCGGGTGCTCCTTGGCGACCAGGCAGACCACCTCGTCGCCGAAAAGACGTGCCATGTGCAGGTCGTCGGGCGGCGCGGCCCAGTTGCCTATGACGATGTCGGCCTGGCCTTGCGCCAGGTGCGTGCGGTAGTCGGATTCAGCGGACAGCGGGTGGATTTCGATATGGCAGAGCGGCGCCTGGGATTTGATCTGCGCCACCAGCTGCGGCAGGAAAGACGGGTCCAGGTAGTCGCTGGCCGCCAGGCGAAAGGTGGTCTGAGCGGTAGCCGGGTCAAACCCGCGCGCGTCACTGAACAACATGCCGGCCGCGCGCAAAATGCTGGCCGAGGGCTCGATCATGCGCAGGCCCGCATCCGTAGGCACCATGCCGGAGCCGGACCGCACCAGGATAGGGTCACCCGCCAGCGTGCGCAGGCGCTTGAGCGCCGCGCTGACGGCGGGCTGGTACATGCCCAGGCGGAGGGCGGCGCGTGATACGCTGCGTTCAGTAAGCACGGTGTTCAAGACCCTGATGAGATGGAGGTCTATCTTGTCGAAAAGCGCCTGGTCTTTCATACCTTTTCACCCATGCGGTTGATATGCACTTTTGTATGCTGGCCGCGGCGCGACTGTTTTAACCTGAAGCATGGCTGTCCCATCTTTTTCCAGACCCATCCGCTTCGTCAGGCGGGGTGAAGTTGTTTCCGTCAGCAATGTACCACCCAGCCGCACCCTGCTGGAGCTGCTGCGCGAGGACCTGGCCTGCACCGGCACCAAGGAGGGCTGCGGCGAAGGCGACTGCGGCGCCTGCACCGTGGTGCTGGGCGAGGCGACGGGCGGCAAGGTCGAATACCGTGCCATCAACAGCTGCATCCGGCTCGCGCATTCGGTGGACGGCATGGCGCTGTGGACGGTGGAAGACATTGCAGCGCAGGACGGCGCCTTGCACCCCGCCCAGCAAGCCATGGTGGACAAACACGGCTCCCAATGCGGCTTCTGCACCCCGGGCTTCGTGATGAGCCTGTTCGGCATGTACCAAAACCACGTCTGCCAAGGCGAGCCCATCACGCGGGAGCTGGCCCAGGAAGAACTCTCCGGCAATCTTTGCCGCTGCACCGGCTACCGGCCCATTCTGGAGGCCGCGCAGACCATGGGCGACCTGCCTCCGGTGCAGGTCGACGAAGCCAGTTTGCTACAAAAACTGGAGCTGCTCGCGCCCGCCCCTGTTGGGCTGGAGGCCGATTTGGCTTACAAATCACCCACCACGCTGATAGCCTTGCTGCAGGCCCGCGCCTCCCACCCCGGCGCCCAACTGGTGGCCGGCTGCACCGACGTGGGCTTGTGGGTGACCAAGCAGCACATGCAATTTGGCAAGGTGCTGGATGTCACCAAAGTGCGTGAACTGCGCCGCATTGAAGACTACCCGCATCACATCGCCATAGGCGCCGCCGTGACACTGGCCGACGCCTATGCGGCGCTGGTGAAAGACCGGCCGCAACTGCAAAACTTCGGGGCCCGCTTTGCCGGGCTGCCGGTGCGCAATTCCGGCACGCTGGGCGGCAACATCGCCAATGGCTCGCCGATTGGCGACTCCATGCCCTTGCTGATTGCACTAGGCGCAAACATCGTCCTGATGAGCGTGCGCGGCCACCGCGAAATGCCGCTGGAAGCGCTTTACACCGGCTACCGCAAGAACGTGATGGCGCCCGACGAAGTGCTGGCCTGGATCAAGGTGCCCAAACCGCAGCCCCGGGAGGCGATGAAGGTCTACAAAATCTCCAAGCGCTATGACGACGATATTTCCGCCGTCTGCCTGGCGATCAACCTGCAGATTGAAAATGGCATTGTCGTCAGCGCGTCGATAGGCGCAGGCGGCGTCGCCGCCACGCCGGTGCGAGCCACTCAGACTGAGGCAGTGCTGACGGAGAAACCCTGGACGCAGGCCACAGTCCAAAGCGCCATCACCACGCTGCGTGCCGAGTTCTCACCGATTTCAGACATGCGTGCCTCCGCGGCCTACCGCAGCCAGGTGCTGGGCAACCTGCTCCAGCGCTACTGGCTCGAAAGCCAGGGACTGCAGCAGATCAACCTAGCCAGCTTCCGGCTGGAGGAAGCCGCATGAACGCCGCGAAAGACATCTCCGTCAGCCGCGATGCGATGGCCGACCCGGACGTGCGCGCAGCCAACGCCCGCGCTGGCGATGTGCCCCCCGCAGACCTTGCGGAAAAAACGTCGCTGGCCCAAAAACCCGCAAGCACGCAGGCGGCGGGCCGCTCCACACCCCATGAAAGCGCCCGCGCGCAAGTCGCCGGCGCCGCCACCTATGTCGACGACATTCCGGAAGTGCGCGGCACGCTGCATGCCGCGCCCATTTTGTCGACCGTGGCACATGGCAGGCTGCTGGGCGTCGACACCACCGCGGCGCTGGCCATGCCGGGCGTGCGCGACGTGATCCTGGCGCGCGACATTCCGGGCGACCCGGTGCTGGGCAATTTCTCTCACGACGAGCCGGTGTTTGCACAAAACACGGTGCAGCACATCGGCCAGGTGATCGGCGTGGCGGTGGCCGACACCGTCATGCAGGCCCGCCGCGCCGCACGCAAGGTGGTGTGCAACATCGAGCCCCTTCCCGCCCTGCTGACCGTGCACGACGCGCTCAAGGCAGAAAGTTATGTGCTGCCGCCGGTCTTCGTGAAACGCGGCGACGCGGCAGCAGCACTCAAAAATGCGCCCCATGCACTGCACGGCACGCTGGAAGTCGGCGGCCAGGAACATTTCTACCTCGAAGGCCAGGTTGCCTACGTGGTGCCGCAGGAACAACACCAGTGGCTGGTCTATTCGAGCACCCAGCACCCCGGCGAGATCCAGCACTGGGTGTCGCACGCACTGGGCATTGCCAACCATGCGGTGCGCGTTGAATGCCGGCGCATGGGCGGCGGCTTTGGCGGCAAGGAAACGCAGTCGGGCCAGATGGCCGTTTGGGCCGCCATTGCCGCTCACAAGCTGCATTGCCCCGTCAAGCTGCGGCTGGACCGCGACGACGACTTCCTAGTTACCGGCAAGCGCCACCCCTTTGCGTATGAATACGACGTGGGCTTTGACGACACCGGCCGGCTCAGCGGCCTCAAGCTCATGATGGCGGTGAACTGCGGCTTCAGCGCCGACCTGTCGGGCCCGGTGGCCGACCGCGCGGTTTTCCACGCCGACAACGCTTACTTTCTGGAGGACGTGGAGATAGCGTCCTACCGCTGCAAGACCAACACGCAAAGCAACACCGCCTTCCGCGGCTTTGGCGGTCCGCAGGGCATGATCGTGATTGAAGCCATCATGGGCGACATCGCGCGCGCGCTGGGCCTGGACCCGCTGGCCGTGCGCAAACGCAACCTCTACGGCATCGGCGAGCGTGACGTCACCCACTACCAGATGAAGGTCGAGGACAACATTCTTGAGCCGCTGCTATCAAAACTGGAGCTGTCCGCGCTTTATTCACAACGCCGTCAGAAAATTTCTGCCTGGAACACTCAAAGCCCGGTCATCAAGCGCGGCATCGCCATCACACCCG
>NZ_JBFUGX010000113.1:0-8482 GCF_056402675.1 Polaromonas sp. P3_C2
GCACAAGAATGCCCGCCCCGGCGTGACGCCCGAAGAAGACGGCAAGCGCGGCCCGGTCAAGTTCATTGAAGAGCTGAAAGCCAAGGGCAACCTGGTGGCCTATGTGGGCGACGTGGTCGGTACCGGCTCCTCGCGCAAGTCCGCAACTAACTCGGTGTTGTGGTTCACCGGTGAAGACATTCCCTTTGTGCCGAACAAGCGTTTCGGCGGTGTCTGCCTCGGCTCGAAAATCGCCCCGATTTTCTACAACACCATGGAAGACTCGGGCGCGCTGCCGATCGAACTCGACGTGAGCCAGATGGCTATGGGCGATGTGATCGAACTGCGCCCCTATGAGGGCAAGGCGCTGAAAGACGGCAAGGTCATCGCCGAGTTCAAACTCAAGAGCGACGTGCTGTTTGACGAAGTGCGCGCCGGCGGCCGCATTCCGCTGATCGTCGGCCGCGGCCTCACGGCCAAGGCGCGTTTTGCGCTGGGCCTTCCCGTGTCTACCCAGTTCCGCTTGCCGCAGAACCCGGCCGACAACGGCCGCGGCTTTACGCTGGCACAAAAAATGGTTGGCCGTGCGGTCGGCTTGCCTGAAGGCCAGGGCGTACGCCCCGGCACGTACTGCGAGCCCAAGATGACTTCTGTCGGCTCGCAGGACACCACCGGTCCGATGACGCGCGACGAATTGAAAGACCTGGCTTGCCTGGGTTTCAGCGCCGACCTGGTGATGCAGTCCTTCTGCCACACGGCGGCTTATCCCAAGCCGGTCGATGTGAAGATGCACCACGAGCTGCCCGAGTTCATGAGCGACCGCGGTGGCATCCCGCTGCGTCCGGGCGACGGCATCATCCACAGCTGGCTCAACCGCATGCTGCTGCCCGACACCGTCGGCACCGGCGGCGATAGCCACACGCGTTTTCCCATCGGCATCAGCTTCCCCGCGGGCTCAGGCCTGGTGGCTTTCGGTGCTGCCACCGGCGTCATGCCGCTGGACATGCCTGAGTCGGTGCTGGTGCGCTTCAAGGGCGAAATGCAGCCCGGTATCACGCTGCGCGACCTGGTCAACGCAATCCCGTTGTACGCTATCAAGGCCAGCCTGCTGACGGTCGCCAAGCAAGGCAAGAAGAACATCTTCTCCGGCCGCATTCTGGAAATCGAAGGCTTGCCCGACCTGAAGGTCGAACAGGCGTTCGAGCTCTCCGACGCTTCCGCAGAGCGTTCCGCTGGCGGCTGCACGGTGCACCTGAACAAGGAACCTATCATCGAATACATCAACAGCAACATCACGATGCTGAAATGGATGATCGCCACGGGTTACTCGGATGTGCGTACCATCAAGCGCCGCATTGCCGCCATGGAAGCCTGGCTGGCCGACCCGCAGCTGCTCAAGGGCGATGCGGACGCCGAATATGCCGCCGTCATCGAGATCGACCTGGCCGACATCCACGAGCCTATCGTGGCCTGCCCGAACGACCCTGACGACGTGAAGACCCTGAGCGAAGTGGCTGGCAGCAAGATCGACGAAGTCTTTATCGGCAGCTGCATGACCAACATCGGCCATTTCCGCGCTGCCTCCAAGCTGCTCGAAAACAAGCGCGACATCCCCGTCAAACTGTGGATGGCGCCGCCGACCAAGATGGATGCCAAGCAGCTGACCGAAGAAGGCCACTACGGCGTGCTCGGCTCGGCCGGCGCCCGCATGGAAATGCCGGGTTGCAGCCTGTGCATGGGCAACCAGGCGCAGGTGAAAGAGGGCGCGACGGTGTTTTCCACCTCCACCCGCAACTTCCCGAACCGCCTCGGGAAAAACTCCAACGTCTACCTCGGTTCCGCCGAGCTGGCCGCGATCTGCTCCAAGCTGGGCCGCATCCCCACCAAGGCCGAATACATGGCCGACATGGGTGTGCTGACTGCTGCCAGCGACAAGATCTACCAGTACCTCAACTTCGACCAGGTCAAGGACTACACCGACATGGCTGACACCGTGAAGGACGGCGTAGCCGCTTAAGTGGACACCATGCCGGCGGCTTGACAGCCGCAAGCTGAAATGGAAGGATGAAGTGATGAAGAAACCGTCACTTCTTTCCTTCCTTTTTTTTGTTCTTTTTTCGGCCATCGGTGCAACCGCTCAAGCTCAAGATGCGCGCACCAACGCCTTCAACGACCCCTTCCTGCAGGTCACTTCGGCGATCAATCCATGCCCTGTGCCGGAGGGGCCGCTCTATACCGAGCAGGAGGTGCGTGACGTGGCCCATGTGCGGGCGCAGCACGGCGGCAGTTGCTACCGCGTGGGGCGCTGCCGCCTGGCCAACTCGTATTGGTACGACCAGGAAATCATTCCGCGCGTGTCGCAATACATCAAGCTCGATGGCCGTTTCGACGACACCAGCGTGTGGGTGCAGGGCGAGCGGCGCCTGGTTTTCCTCAAGGGTTGCGTCAAGACACGCGAACAATCGGAGGCGCTTGAAAAAGCCGTCTGGCTGGTCGATGACGTGATGGGCGTGGTGAATTACCTGCGCGTGGGTGATGAGCCCGTGCGCTATGTGCCGGCGCAGACTGAAAAGAAGTGAAGTGGGCTTGCCCCTTGCGCATGCAAAAAATCCCCGCAGTTTCCTGCGGGGATTTTTCATTGGGGGAGGCTATAGCCCCGACGGCAGCGGGTCTACCACCCGCAATTCCGAGCCGTCGACAAACTTCAGGTACCAGAACTCCGGTGACAGCGGCAGGTTGGGGTGTATGTGGCTGACATTGGCTGGCAGCACATAGACCGTGCTCGCGCCGTCGTCGGGCGGGGGTGCCAGGTAGTGGCGCTTGACCGCCACCAACCCGCCTATGGTGGAAACCACGGTGCCTATCGACTCGGTGACAGCATTGACGGTGGTGCCCTGGCCCAGCATGTGGATGGTGGTCTGGCCCATCAGGTCAGGACGTGAGGCTTCTATGTACAAGACTGCCGCGGTGTTGATGCGCAAATCGTCGGGCGCGCTGGGCTCAGTGGCTTTGTTGAAAGAGATAAAGGGCATGGATAGGGCCGGTTGGGGGACAGGTTTTCGGGCGAATTCTCAGGAAATATGCAGCTCTTTGTGCTCACCCAGCTTGCGCGGCAACTCGCCCAGGATGGCTGCCCTGGCCATTTTGGCCAGCTGCACCATCTTGCTTTCCTTCACGTCCCAGTATTCGGCGTGATGAATGCGCACTTCCAGCAGCGCCAGGTCCGGGTCGTTGACGCCCGCAGGAAACCAGGCGCGGGCAAGCGGTGACCAGAGTTCTTCTTTTTTCCCCTGGTCTTCCACGATCGCCGCCTGGCCCGACACCGATACGTAGCTGTCGGCGCCCGGGTCGGCGTACGACACGTTGACGTTGCCGTCCTGCTGCAGCCGCTGGGCCATCTCGCTTTTGCGTGAGATGAAGAAATACAGATGCGATTCCGCGTCAAGCGACTGGTTCTGCGTGGTCAGGGGATGGGCGTGCAACATGCCGCTGGCCTGGCGGTGCGTCAGCATGCCGAATTTGATGCCCTTGATCAGCTCCCAAAGGGTGTCGTGGTCTGATTTTGTTGCGCTCATGAAAACTCCCGTGGGTGGTGGCCAATGCGTCGATGCTAGGCATCATGCCGTTGGCCGCTCATCAGCGGGCGGCGCGGGCAGCTGTCAGCAAGTGCCGACAGCCCCCGGCTTCCAGCCGCAGCCTGTGTAAACCATCGCTCTACAGGGGAACTAATGGCGCGAGCGGTTACCATATAGATAGATGCAAGTAATTCGTATTTGTATTACGGCTTGCTTGCAGGCGCCCAAGGGCTTCAAGGCCTTCGCGCCCGGCCCGGTTCGGGCGAACCGGGCCGCTTTCATCTCTAAAAGGTGTTTCATGAAACTGTCGTTCCCATCTTTTGCCGGCGCCGTGCTGGCCGTCGGTCTACTGGCCGCGCCCCTGGCCTCCACGGCCCAAACCGTCACGCCCACCGCCGAAGGCATCGTGGTTTACAACGCCCAGCACGCCAGCCTGACCAAGGCCTGGGCTGAAGCCTTCAGCAAGGAAACCGGCATCAAGGTCACTTTGCGCAACGGCAGTGACACCGAGCTGGGCAACCAGATCGTGCAGGAAGGCAAAGCCTCGCCCGCTGATGTGTTCCTGACGGAGAATTCGCCGGCCATGGCGCTGGTCGACACGGCAGGGCTGTTCGCTCCGCTGGACGTGGCCACGCTGTCGGAAGTGCCTGCCAACTTCCGCCCCGCGCATGGCCGCTGGACGGGCATCGCCGCGCGCAGTACGGTGTTCGTCTACAACAAGGCCAAGCTCACGCCCGCACAGTTGCCCAAGTCCATGCTGGACCTGGCCACGCCCGCATGGAAAGGCCGCTGGGCTGCATCGCCTTCCGGCGCCGACTTCCAGGCCATCGTGAGCGCGCTGCTCGAACTCAAGGGCGAAGCCGCTACCGTCGCCTGGCTCAAGGCCATGAAGGAAAACGCCACGCCTTACAAAGGCAACGGCACCGTGCTCAAGGCCGTCAATGCAGGCCAGATCGAAGGCGGCGTGATCTATCACTATTACTACTACGGCGACCAGGCCAAGACCGGCGAGAACAGCAACAACGCCCAGTTGCATTACTTCCGCAACCAGGACCCTGGCGCTTTTGTGAGCATTTACGGTGGCGGCGTGCTGGCCTCGAGCAACCACCAACCCGAAGCGCAGGCCTTCGTGTAGTGGATTGCCGGCAAAGGCGGACAGGACATCCTGAATACCGGCGACGCGTATGAGTACGCTGTTGGTACGGGCGTGCAGTCCAACCCCAAGCTGGTGCCGTTGGCTGAGCTGCAGGCGCCCAAGGTCGAGCCTTCCAAACTCAACAGCAAAAAAGTCACCGACCTGATGACCCAGGCCGGCCTGCTGTAAACCACTTCCAATCGCACCTAACCACTTCAGGTCCGCGGATCTGACACCTGCCTTGAGTGCCTTGCCATTTGATGTCGGCGCCGACTCCCTGAAGCCGGCGAGTGCGGCCCTGCTGCCTTCGCCTGCGGCCGGGCGCGGCGGCTGGCGCCTGTCGTGGGTGGGCAGCGCGGCCCTGCTGGTCTCGTTGCTCGCTTTGTTGCCGCTGGGTTTTGTCATCTGGGTCGGCATCCAGGCGGGTTGGGACACGGCCTCTGCGTTGATCTTCCGGCCCCGTGTTGGGGAGCTGCTCGTCAACACTGCTTTGCTGGTAGCGCTGACAGTGCCCTCGTGCGCCGTGCTGGCCGTGGCCCTGGCCTGGCTCACCGAGCGCAGCGACCTGCCCGGTGCGCGCACCTGGGCCTGGCTGGCCGTCGCGCCGCTGGCCGTGCCGGCTTTTGTGCACAGCTATGCCTGGATGACGGTCGCCCCCGGCCTGCACGGCTTGCCCGCCGGCGTGATGGTTTCGGTGATTGCCTACTTTCCATTTTTGTATTTGCCGGTGGCCGCGGCTTTGCGGCGGCTGGATCCGGGCATGGAAGACAGCGCCGCCTCGCTGGGCTTGAGCCCTTTGGCGGTGTTCTTCCGCGTGGTGCTGCCGCAGCTGCGGCTGGCGGTATGCGGCGGCTCACTGCTGGTAGGCCTTCACCTGCTGGCCGAGTACGGCCTTTACGTGATGATCCGTTTCGACACCTTCACCACGGCCATCGTCGACCAGTTCCAGTCGACCTACAACGGGCCTGCGGCCAACATGCTTTCCGGCGTGCTGGTGGTGTGCTGCTTCGCGTTGCTGGCACTGGAATCGGCCGCGCGCGGCAAGGAACGTTATGCGCGCGTAGGTTCCGGCGCCGCGCGCATGCCTTTCAAGCGCAGCCTGGGCCGCTTCACCGCACTCGGCCTGTTGCTGCCCGTGCTGGTCACCGCTCTGGCACTGGGCGTGCCGCTGGTTACCCTGGGCCGCTGGCTGGTGGCCGGCGGGGCTGCTGTATGGCGCGTGGATGAAATCGGCCCGGCGATTTTCCAGACCCTGGGGCTGGCGCTGGCCGGTGCGTTGCTGACCACATTGGCCGCTGTGCCCATGGCCTGGCTGTCGATACGCTCGCCCGGCCGGCTGCAGCGCGTGCTGGAGGCCTGCAACTACATGGTCGGTTCGCTGCCCGGTGTGGTGGTGGCGCTGGCGCTCGTCACGGTGACGGTGCGCATGCCGATTTACCAGACAGCGGTGACGGTGCTGCTGGCTTATTTGCTGATGTTTTTGCCACGCGCCCTCATCAGCCTGCGCGCCGGCATCGCGCAGGCGCCGGTGGAGCTGGAGCAGGCCGCGCGCAGCCTGGGCCGCACGCCCGTGCAGGCGCTGTGGGCCATCACCCTGCGGCTGGCCGCGCCCAGCGCGGCGGCCGGCGCGGCCCTGGTGGGCCTGGGGATCACCAACGAACTCACCGCCACGCTGATGCTCGCGCCCAACGGCACGCGCACCCTGGCAACTTCCTTCTGGGCCTACAGCAGCGAGATCGACTACGCCGCCGCCGCGCCCTATGCGCTCATCATGGTGCTGCTGTCGCTGCCCATGACGTGGCTGCTCTATACCCAATCCAAACGCACGGCGGGACGATGACAACTTCTCTTGAACTGAACGGCCTGCGCAAACACTATGGCCCCGTGGAAGCACTGGGCGGCGTTCACTTGCACGTGCCGGCCGGCAGCCGCACCGCCATCGTGGGTCCGTCGGGTTCCGGTAAAACCACCTTGCTGCGCATCATTGCCGGCTTCGAAGTGCCCGACGCCGGCCGCGTCGTGCTGGGTGGGCGGCAACTGGCCGACGGGCCGGAAGCCGTGCCGGCGCACCAGCGCGGCATCGGTTTTGTGCCGCAGGACGGCGCGCTGTTTCCGCATCTGACGATTGAGGGCAACGTCGGCTTTGGCCTGCCGCGCAATACGCCCCAGCGCGCTGAACGCATTGCCGAACTGATGGACATGGTCGCGCTCGACATCGCCATGCTCAGCCGTCGCCCGCATGAGTTGTCTGGCGGCCAGCAGCAGCGCGTGGCACTGGCTCGCGCGCTGGCCCAGCGCCCGCAGCTGATGTTGCTCGATGAGCCTTTTTCCGCCCTGGACACGGGCCTGCGCGCCAGCACCCGCAAAGCCGTCGCGCAATTGCTCAGCGGCGCCGGCATCACCACCATCCTGGTCACGCACGACCAGGCGGAGGCCCTGTCATTTGCCGACCAGGTAGCCGTGATGCGTGAAGGGCAACTGGTGCAGGCCGGTCGCCCGGTGGATCTTTATCTGCGGCCCCGTGATGCCGCGGTGGCCGGCTTCCTGGGCGAAGCCATCGTGCTGCCCGCGCGGCTGGCGGGCGGCTGGGCTGACTGCGCGCTGGGGCGAGTCGCGGTCAACGACGGCCAGCGCAGCGGTGCGGCGCAGATCATGCTGCGGCCAGAGCAACTGCAGGTGGCTGAAGTCCCGGCGCAGGCGGCCGCGCAAAGTGCGGATGCCGCTGCGTGCTACGGCGCGGTTATCGACACCGATTTTGGCGGTCCGGTCTGCGTGCTGTCGGTGCGCCTGGTGCGCGGCGCTGGCATGGTCACGGCAGAAGAAGCACCGGCGGCGACAGAGCTTGCTGCGTGGGACGCGCCGCTGCTGGTGCGCAGCTCCGGCCTGCATGCCCCGGCGCCGGGCGCCATGGTTCGCATCACGGTGGCCGGCGAGGCCCATGTGTTCGTATAAGCCGGCTGCGTGCCGGTTCCCGGGAATTTAAGTAAATAGTGGCCGTAACCCAATAAAAACGGGCGCAAGCAGCTATTAAATTAATAGCATTTTGCCTGTCTCTACGGGTGCGATGAACCAGCTGGCGGCGGACGTTTTCCCGGTACGCCCGCGCAAGGGGCATGGTTCGACCAATACATGCCTTGTTACGAATCTCTAAGGTGTCTTACACAGGTCTTTGGGTATATTGTGTACGGTGTACACAAATTAATGGCTATGCACTTGCACGCCGGCAACTTGGTCGGTTGTTGCGGCGTTTCAGGTGACAAACCGCTTACCCAAGGAGATTTCCCATGGCTCGTTACGTAGATGGATTCATCGTTGCCGTCCCCGCCAAGAAAGTGGAGGACTACCGCAAGCTGTCCCGCAAGGCCGGCAAGATCTGGAAGGAGTACGGCGCGATCGAATACACCGAGTGCATCGCCGACGACGTGAAACCGGGCAAGGTCACGTCCTTTCCGCAAAGCGTCAAGCTCAAGGCCGGCGAGGTGGTGGTGTTCTCGTGGATCACCTACAAGTCACGCAAGCAGCGCGACAGCGTCAACAAAAAGGTCATGTCCGACCCGCGCCTGGAGGCCATGATGGATCCGAAGAATCTGCCCTTCGATGGCAAGCGGATGATTTTTGGCGGCTTCAAGACCATCGTCGAGCTTTAAAGCCCGGACGCGCGGACTCTAGCTCTGCGCCGCCAGCGCGTGCAGCGCCTGGCGCGTGAAGTCATCCGCCGGGAAAAACGTCTCCATTGCCAACTCCTGCAGCGTCACATCCACCGGCGAGCCGAAGATGGTGGTCGTGCTGATGA
>NZ_JBFUGX010000114.1:0-8476 GCF_056402675.1 Polaromonas sp. P3_C2
GAGTGTACATCAAGCCGGAGGCCATTCCCAACCGTCTGGCGGCTGGCTGCTCCGCCTCAAAAACCCCGCGGAAGATACCGTTAGAGGCTGTTCCCGGCTGTTACCGAAGGTTTCGATGCAGCACGGCCCATCAGCAATGCCTTGCGCCTAATTGAGCTTGGCCCAGAGCGCCAGGTCTTCCGGCAGGACCTTGCCGATCTTGCGGTGAAGCAGTTCACCCGAGGCGCTGAACACCGCGGTAAAAGGCAAACTGCCGGCGATATTGCCCAGTGACTTGCTGAGCTCCGTTCCACCCAGGCCGGCCATGCCGACCGGGAAATGCAGCGGTCTGGTTTGCAGCCAGGTTCGCACCGCGCTGGGCTGATCGACAGCCAAACCCAGCACTTGCAGGTTTTTATCGCGATTTTCCTGATAGAAGTAATCCAATAAAGGCAATTCCTCTACGCAGGGCGGGCACCAGGTGGCCCAGAAATTCACCAACAGCAGCTTCCCGCGAAAGCTGCTCAAGGACAGGTTCTTGCCGTCGGGCGTGTCGAAGTTCAGGCTCCAGAATGCGTCGGTCGCACTGCCAGATGGGCTGCCGGGAGTAGGCGCCACCACCTTTTCATCCACTGCATGGGGCTGGAATTTCCACCAGGCGACGCCTGCACCCGCCAGGCCGGCCAAGGCGGCGGCGCCGCCATAAAGCATGTTTCTGCGATTCACGTGTTTGAAGTTCCGGTTTGGGGGGAGAGCAATTTTTGCACGGCAGCCAGGTCGCCCCGCGGGGTCCGGCCTTTGACGTCGGGCCGCAGGGCACCGCGCAGGTCGTCGTGGTCATAGACCATCAGGTGCACGCCCACCGTCTCATTCAAAGGTTTGCACACACTTCGCAGGCTGAGCGCTTCCACGCTGTCGCCGGTAAAGCCGGTCACGGTACGCGGCTCGTAGTCCACATTGTGCTCAATCAGGGCAATCTCGGCTGATTTGGGGTCATCGCAGAACAGCTGGATGTAAATGTCGGACAGCCGGGTGGCCGTGCCGTGCCAGACGGCGCCGCCCAGGTAGGGCCGAAATTGCACCAGCCGCTCCATCCAGACCAGCGCCAGTTCACGCAGGGCCGCCAGCTCGGCGGGCTGGGTGTCGGCACAGAAAAGTGCGATGTATTCGCGGACGGCGTCTTCCAGCTCGTCATTGCCCGGCAGCTCGGTACGGGCCGGCAAGGCCATCTGTTTGACGGCGCGGCGTTTGGCCGGACCATATTCCAGCCCTTCTTCCACCACCAGCGCTGCGGCCGTGGCGGCGATTTCGGATTTAAGGGTATGAGGTGTCAAGATCGGCTGGCTTCGGCCAGGAAAGGCCAAAATCGAAGGTCAATGGGTGATGCGGATCAATGATGCGGGTGTGGGCGAAGCGATTGTGCCTTGGGTTGGGTTCCCGCCAGACGCTAAAGTTCACCCCAGCCCACGGCACACCCGACCGCTATGAAATCAATAGCTGGTTGCGCTTATCCATATTGGCCGGGAGGCACTTTTTCCTTGAATTTTCGCCTGGCCACCGGATCCAGGCGTGTGAGGCCCGCGGATAGCCCTGCCTAGAATACAGGCCATGCACATACATATTCTGGGAATCYGCGGCACCTTCATGGGAGGCCTGGCCGCCCTGGCGCGGGAAGCAGGGCACAAAGTGACAGGCTGCGACACCGGCGTCTACCCGCCCATGAGCGACCAGCTGCGCGGTTTGGGGATTGAGCTGATCGAGGGCTACGGCGCCGACCAGATGGCCTTTGAGCCCGACGTGTTCGTGGTCGGCAACGTGGTGTCCCGTGCCCGGCTTGCCGATGGCAGCGCCAAATACCCGCTCATGGAAGCCATCCTGAACAGCGGCAAGCCTTATACCAGCGGCCCGCAATGGCTCTCGGGCCATGTGCTCCACCACCCGACCCACCACCCGACCGGGCCACGCCATGTGCTGGCAGTGGCTGGCACGCATGGCAAAACCACCACCACGGMCATGCTGGCCTGGATTCTCGAAGCTGCCGGGCTGAAGCCGGGTTTCCTGGTCGGCGGCGTGCCGCTGAACTTCGGCGTGTCGGCCCGGCTGGGCGAAGGCAATACCTTTGTCATCGAGGCCGACGAATACGACACCGCCTTTTTCGACAAGCGCAGCAAGTTCGTGCACTACCGCCCGCGCACGGCCATCCTGAACAACCTCGAGTTCGACCACGCCGACATTTTTGACGATCTGGCGGCCATCGAACGGCAGTTTCACCATCTGGTGCGCACCATCCCTTCGCAAGGCCGCGTGGTCGTCAATGCCGCCGAAGCCAGCCTGCAGCGCGTGCTGGCCCAGGGCTGCTGGAGTGAGCAACTGCTCTTCGGCAGCGGCCTGCTGAACAAGAGCGGCTTCATGGCCCACGGCGAACCGCACGACTTTCATGTGCTCAAGGCCGGCGAGGCCGTGGCCCATGTGCAGTGGGGCATCAGCGGCGTGCACAACCAGCTCAATGCGCTGGCCGCCATCGCGGCGGCTGAGCACGTCGGTGTGGCGCCCGAAGCCGCGGCCCGGGCGCTGGCGGAGTTCCAGAACGTCAAGCGCCGCATGGAAGTACGCGGCGTGATCCCGCGCAAAGACGGCGACATCACCGTGTATGACGACTTCGCCCACCACCCCACCGCCATCCATACCACGGTGGACGGCCTGCGCCGCCAGCTGCAAAGCGCAGGCCGGGGCAGCGAACGCATCCTTGCCATCTTCGAGCCGCGCAGCAACACCATGAAGCTGGGCGCCATGACGGCCCAGTTGCCCTGGAGCCTGGAGCAGGCCGATCTGGCGTTTTGCCACGCCGGCGGACTGGACTGGGATGCGCGCGCCGCGCTCGCGCCCATGGGGGATCGCGCGCAGGTGGCCGGCACCATTGACCAGCTGATCGAGCAGGTGCTGGCCGCAGCGCGGCCGGGCGACCACTTGCTGTGCATGAGCAACGGCGGGTTTGGCGGGATTCACGCGAAACTGCTGCAGGCGCTGAAAGCGTGACGGCGAGAATGCCGTGAGCTGAAATCTGTCTTGCTATCAATTTAGCAGCAATCAGCGCATGATTGGCACTGGCTAGAGGCCTGAATTGCTTAAGAAAATCGAGGCGTGGGGACCTAGAAGCTGATGCTTAATGTTGTGACATCTACATGCACAACCGGCTTGCCCAGCGCCGCGCTCGACGCCCGGGCAAATTCCTGAGCCCACTTGGCTTCGGCAAACTTCACCGGCCCAGCCGCCTGGGCCACCACCACCACCTTGTCGGCGGTCAGCAATTTGCCCGTGGGCCGCAGCGGCTCACAGCCCATTTGCGTGAACTGGTCGTCCAGCCACCAACGCGCCACATCGTGCGGCATGGGCTGCACTTCGTTGAGGTCCAGCCGCACCGGCGGGCTGTCCTTGAAGGTCACACTGACTTCGCTGCGCATGATGGGCTCCTGATCGGGGGTTCATGGTCGGCGACTTGCGGGCCTGGTGGCTATTCGCACAAACCCGCGTGGCAGACCTTACTTCTTGGCCCGGCGTGCCTGCACAGCGGTCGAAAGGATTTCCAGCACGTCCAGCGAGTCGTTCCAGCCCAGGCAGGCGTCGGTGATGCTTTTGCCGTATTCCAGCGCTTTGGAGTCGTCCTTGCCAGGGGTGAATTTTTGCGCGCCGGCAGTGAGGTGGCTTTCCACCATCAGGCCGAACACATGGCGCGAGCCGCCTGCCACCTGGCCTGCAATGTCGCGCGCCACTTCGACCTGCTTTTCATGCTGCTTGGAGCTGTTGGCGTGGCTGCAATCCACCATCAGCGTGGCCGGCAGCTTGGAGGCTTCGAGCTCCTTGCAGGCCGCCGCGACGCTGGCCGCGTCGTAGTTGGGCGCCTTGCCGCCGCGCAAAATCACGTGGCAGTCTTTGTTGCCGTTGGTCTGCACAATGGCGACCTGGCCGTTTTTGTGCACCGACAGGAAATGGTGGCCGCGCGCCGCCGCCTGGATGGCGTCGGTCGCGATGCGGATGTTGCCGTCAGTGCCGTTCTTGAAGCCGATGGGCGCCGAGAGGCCCGAAGCCAGTTCACGGTGCACCTGGCTTTCGGTGGTGCGCGCACCGATGGCGCCCCAGGAGATCAGGTCGCCGATGTACTGCGGTGAGATCACGTCGAGGAACTCGCTGCCGGCAGGAAGGCCCAGGCGGTTGATGTCGATCAGCAGCTGGCGCGCGATGCGCAGGCCTTCGTCGATGCGGAAGGTTTCGTCCAGGTACGGGTCGTTGATCAGGCCCTTCCAGCCGACGGTAGTACGCGGTTTTTCGAAGTAGACGCGCATCACGATTTCCAGCGTGCCTTCGTACTTCTTGCGCTGTTCGACGAGTTTGCGGGCATAGTCCAGCGCAGCCATCGGGTCGTGGATGGAGCACGGCCCGACGACGACAAGCAGGCGGTCATCCTTGCCCTGGATGATGTTGTGGATGCTTTTGCGGGTTTTGCTGATCAGCGTCTCGACGGCGGTGCCGCGGATCGGGAAAAAGCGGATGAGATGCTCGGGAGGGGGTAACACGGTGATGTCCTTGATGCGTTCGTCGTCGGTCTGGCTGGTCTTTTCGACGCTCGCATACCAGCTGTCGCTGGCGGAGGTGGCTTTGGCATTCATCGCAGGTTTCCTTTTCTAGATGTCGGTCAATTCGGGGCAGTACACACAATTAAAACGGGCAAAAAAAAACCGCCGGAGGTCCGGCGGTTTTTGGAGAATCGGTGCGTTTTATCGGGTCACGCGTTGATCTCTCTACCGCCGGAAGCGCTTGAGAACCAAAAGTAACCAAAATAAAACTTGGCGGAATTCATAAGCTGAAATGTAGCACAGCTCAAGTTGAGCTATCAACTCACGACAATTTTTGAAGGATTTGCCAGGGAATATCCACGTTGGGGTTAATTGGTTTTCTCTTGGGGTCGGAGGCCAACACATCCCTGAATACTTTATAGCCGGTGGCATAGGGCACAAAAATCCAGAAGTCTTTCTGTCCTCCTACGCTCAATGGCGTGCCATAGCCGGGCATCTCTGAGCCATCCATCACAAGCTGTGCTACATATTTGCGCTCGCCTATCGCAAGAGTGCCGCGATCAAAACACCAACGCGCTCCTTTCGCGTCCTGAAAACATTGCTTCCCAAATATCCGTCCCAGCAATGCATCACTTAAAACAGTCTCACCTATATCGCCAATCCGAATGTATTGAAGCCTCTGGCGCTTGGGATCGTCTTTGGAATAAGCCCAGAGTTTGTCCCCCGAAGCGTTCAAGCAAGCGTTTGAAGCCGCTTCGTGCCATGAAGAAAGCGTCGGCTCACCGGTTTTATCAATCCATAGCGTGGGATAACCATTCATGGGACTGTTTTTACTGGTCACCTCGCTCCAATTTTTTTTGAGGACAAGCTCGTCCCAAAGCTGCTTGGCAACATAGGAGCCGCTGATTTTTTTCAACCTGCCACCGCTATCGCAAGCAGGCTCAGCCCGCACCAACGGCATGCCGCAATAAGTTGCTACGACCCAAACCCCCAAAAAAAAAGCGCACCTGCCCACGATTTCCACCTACAGACTCAGGCCGTCCCGCCCACGGTCAGGCCGTCGATGCGCAGCGTCGGCTGGCCCACGCCCACTGGCACGCTCTGGCCTTCCTTGCCGCAGGTGCCCACGCCGCTGTCGAGCTGCATGTCGTTGCCCATCATGGTGACGCGGGTCAAGGCGTCGGGGCCGTTGCCGACAATCGTCGCCCCCTTGACGGGGTAAAGAATCTTGCCGTTTTCGACCCAGAAGGCTTCGCTGGCCGAAAACACGAACTTGCCCGAAGTGATGTCGACCTGGCCGCCGCCGAAGTTGGTGGCGTATAGACCCTTCTTGATGCTGGCCACGATTTCTTCGGGCTGCTTGTCGCCGCCCAGCATGTAGGTGTTGGTCATGCGGGGCATGGGCACATGGGCATAGCTCTCACGCCGGCCGTTGCCGGTGGGCTTGACCTTCATCAGGCGCGCGTTGAGCGAGTCCTGGATGTAGCCCTTCAAGATGCCGTCTTCAATCAGCACGTTGCGCTGGCTGGCGTTGCCTTCGTCGTCCACGTTGAGCGAGCCGCGGCGGTCGGCAATCGTGCCGTCGTCCAGCACCGTTACGCCCTTGGCTGCCACGCGCTGGCCGATCTTGCCGGAAAACGCGCTGGAGCCCTTGCGGTTGAAGTCGCCTTCCAGGCCGTGGCCGATGGCCTCATGCAGCAAAATGCCGGGCCAACCCGAGCCCAGCACCACTGTCATTTCGCCGGCCGGCGCGGGGCGCGCATCGAGATTGGTCAGTGCGGCTTTCACCGCGTCGTTCACGTATTCGGCGATCTGCGCATCGTCAAAATAAGCCAGGCCAAAACGCCCGCCACCGCCGCCCGAGCCGACTTCACGACGGCCTTTCTGCTCGGCAATGACCGTCACGCTCAGACGCACCAGCGGTCGCACGTCGGCGGCGAGCGTGCCGTCGGCGCGCGCGACCATCACCACGTCGTATTCACTGGCCAGGCCCGCCATCACCTGCACGATGCGCGGATCCTTGGCTTTGGCGAGTTTTTCGACTTTCTCGAGCAACTGGACCTTGGCGGTGCTGTCCAGCGTGGCGATCGGGTCCAGGCCCTGGTAGAGCGAACGGCTGCCGGCCACCTTCCGGGCGGGCGTCTTGACGCGGGCAGCCTTGCCGCCCGCAGAAATGCTGCGCACCGTGCGCGCCGCATCCAGCAGCGACGCCTCGGAAATGTCATCGGAGTAGGCAAAGGCGGTCTTTTCGCCACTGACAGCGCGCACGCCCACGCCCTGATCGATGCTGAAAGAGCCGGTCTTCACGATGCCCTCTTCCAGGCTCCAGCCTTCGCTGCGGGTGTACTGGAAGTAGAGATCGGCATCATCGGCGCCGTGGGAGGTAATTTCGCCCAGCGCGCGGCTCAGATGCGCCTGCGTGAGGCCGAAAGGCGCCAGCAGCAGCTTTTCGGCAATCGCCAGCCGTCCGGATGTGGACTCCGTGGTCGGCCGCGCAGCGGACGAGACAGTGGATTTGTTGGCGGTGGAAGCGGGCGTGGAGCGAAGGAAGGTCATGCGGCCATTGTAGGCAGTCTGCCCTGCCCCGTCAGGGCCTGTGCACAGGCCGGTACGAGGCCCAGGGCTTTGCCCGCCGAGTTCCGGCCGTCGCAAGGCAAGTCGCGGTCATGATGCCTTGCGCGGGCCCTCGGTGAACTCAGGCAATTAGCGGCTGGTAACGCATTGACAGCGCTTCGCGCACCTGCTCCAGGGGTTGACGCCAGTCCCCAGCCTCGGCCTGGCGAAATATCCTTGCGCTCGGATACCAGGGGCTATCGCTCCTCTCCAGCAACCAACGCCAGTCGGGAATGTAGGGAACCAGAATCCAAACCGGTTTACCCATGGCACCCGCAAGGTGTGCCACGCTGGTATCCGACGTAACAACCAGGTCCAGTGAGTCGATCACAGCTGCCGTATCGGCGAAAGTCTTCAGCGCCTCGCCCGGACAGAGGATGTGAGGTTGCGTCTTCATGACAGGAATGTCCACTTCACGAAGCATGGGTTGAAGGCATATTGCCGGCATTCCGTCGGGCAGGGCTTGCAGAAATTCCGCAAGTCGCAGAGAGCGTAGCCGGTCGCGCTTCTGTTTGGCGTTGCCGGACCAAACAATGCCCACCCGGGGGGTAGCAGATCCAGCCAAGGCAGCGAGCCGCTGTTGCCAGGCCGCCTTTTTATCGGGATCGGCTTTCAAATAAGACAAGCTCGCCGGCACAAACCCGGTCCGATGATGCCCCAGGGCCAATGGAAGGCTCATCAAGGGACAATAGCAATCAAACGGCGGCAAGGGCTCATGCTCCTCCAGAACGCGGGTCACCCCTGGAAGAGTCCCCATCAGCTCTTTAAGTCCCGCCTGCACCTGAAGCACCACGCGCGCACCGAGTGCGGCCACTTCCGTGGCGTATCTGGAAAACTGGATGGTGTCCCCAAATCCCTGTTCACACGAGAGCAGGATCGTTTGACCGGCGATAGCCTCCCCACCGAGCCAGAGAGGCWTTGCAAAGACCTTGCGCTCTTTCACGTCTTTTTCTTTCGCGCTTCTGAGCCGCCACTCGTATTCCGTCCAGCCCGTTGCATAGTCGCCATTCAGCAGGGCGCTAAACCCGAGATTGAAATGGGCAGCAAAATGCCCGGAGTCCAGCTCAAGGGCCGTCCGGTAACTTTTGATGGCGTCATCATGGAAGCCCTGTTCACCCAAGGAAATACCGAGGTGAACCAGCGTAATTGCGTCCCCTGGATTGAGATCCAGTGCCCGCCGCATCAACGGAATCGCCCGTGCGAAATCTCCCGCGGCCTCGCACGCGGCCCCCAGGTTGCTCATGAATTGGGCGTTCTCCGGCTCCAGCGCAAGGGCTTTTTCGTAGGGCGCTATCGCCTTGAGCGGCAAATTC
>NZ_JBFUGX010000115.1:0-8458 GCF_056402675.1 Polaromonas sp. P3_C2
GTGAAAAGCAGGCCAGGCTGACCGCCAAAACGCTGCGCAGTTTTTGCAACGCCACGGGCATGTTTGAAACGCGCGTGCGCGGTGTGCTCAATGAAGCAGTGGGAAAAGCGTGTGAGTCATGGCCGCAGATGATTGCCGCCAGTTCGCTGCTCGAGCGGCAAAAGCAGAACCTGCTCAAGCACTTTGACGCCTGCGAAGCGGTGGTCAGCTGGCGCGCCCGGCGCAGGGCGAAAGTGCTGCAGCCGGCTAGCTGAGAAACTGGCGTGGTTCCGGCTCTGGTCGGGACTCTTTCAACCAGGCTTGCAGGTCCTCCGACCCGCCGATTTTTTTCCCGCCTGCGAATACTTGTGGCGCCGTTCCCGCGCCTGCAACCGCTTGCAGCGTGCTGGTGGTGATGCCCTGGCCCAAGGTGATCTCCTCGTAGCTAAGACCTGCTTCGTCCAGCATGGCCCGGGCTTTCGCGCAAAACGGGCAGCCCGGCTTGCTGAAGAGGGTGATGGGCTCGGGCGCCACGGCTTGCGGTGCAAGGTACTTGAGCATGGTGTCGGCGTCCGAAACCTCGAAGGGGTCGCCTTCCTTCTCGGGCTCGATGAACATCTTCTTGATCACGCCATCGCGCACCAGCATGGAATAGCGCCAGGAGCGCTTGCCGAAGCCGAGATCGCTTTTGTCGACCAGCATGCCCATGCCTTTGGAGAAGTCGCCATTGCCGTCCGGAATCAAGGTGATATTGCCGGCCTCCTGCGCCTTGCCCCATTCGTTCATCACAAAGGCGTCATTGACCGAGAAGCAGACCACGTCGTCAATGCCATGGGCCTTGAAGGTATTGGCCAGCGCATTAAAGCGCGGCAAATGGGTGGAAGAGCAGGTGGGCGTGTAGGCGCCGGGCAGCGAAAAAACCACGACGTTTTTCCCGGCAAACAGTTCAGTGCTTTTCACGTCAACCCACTGGTCGTTCTGGCGTGTCTTGAAGGTCACGTCAGGGACGCGCTGTCCTTCGTTATTGGCGAGCATGGGAAATCCTTTGGTGGAAATAATTCGGTGCTGTGCCGCGATGGCGGTCGCAGGGAAAAAGGCAACGCGGGCACTGCCTTGGAGTTCATTGTGGGGACGACCGCACACCGCGGGCTGTCGGACAGCGACGACATCCGTGTAGGGCATCGTCCGCAAAGGCAGGCGACCGGCAGGCCTGCTGGCCTGATGTTTGCATGACAATACCCGTTTCATGAACCCCCGGAGCCCCGCATGAACTTTGCGCCCGACCTTGCAACGGTCACCCACGGTATTCAACTGGCAGTGGCGCCGGTGTTTTTGCTCACCGCTGTTTCGGGAATGATCGCCGCCGTCGCCGGGCGGCTGGCGCGCATCATCGACCGCGCGCGTTTCCTGGAGAACCGGCTGGAGACCGGCGGCGTGGAAGAGGCCCGCGCGCACCGCATGTATGCCGAACTGCGCGAGTTGCGCCAGCGTGGCTGGTTGGTCAACATCTGCATCGCCTTTCTGACCTTTTGCGCCATGCTGATCGGCACTACCATCATCCTGCTGTTTTTGGGTGAGACGAGTGAGTTGCCGACCCTGCGCATTGCCACTGTCTGTTTTCTGTCGGGCGTGGTGTGCTTTCTTCTCGCGCTGGTTTGTTTCCTGGCTGAAACGCTGCTGGCCACACGCCTGCTCAAGTTTGCCGAGCCGAAAAAATAGCGCGGTGATTTGAGGTTTGATTGTTTTGCAGGTCTTAAATGCCTGCAGGCCAATTGGAACAAGCGCGAGAAGCTATAAAAAATATAGCAGTCAGGTTTTTCTCCTGTCGTAATTGTGGCCGGCAGAAAACGCCAGACCTCCAGATACGTGACAACGTATGACTGTGAAACAGCTTGTTTCCTTACATCCCCATGCTGTGTTTCGCCGCCAGAATTGTGCAGCTCTGCGTGTAGCGGCACGCCCGTGCGGACGTGCCCGCAGCGTGCAGCGCGGCAGGTGAAAGTCCTGTCAACGGTAACCGCAGGCCGTCGTTGAAAAGGGGATGCTGTGCACTTGTTGCCTGTGCCCGGCGAGCCCTGTATAGAAAACCACTGGAGAACCACGATGACAACAACACACACACCGACAACAGGTTTGCGCCTGACCGGCCGCAGCCTGGCACTTTTGATGGCAGGCGCGCTGATGTGCTCCGCGAGCTTTGCCGAGAAACCCGAATGGGCCGGCGGCGGCAAGAACAAGGACAAGGGCGGCAAGCACAGCCAGGTGGAGCAGTCAGACCAGGACGACCACGGCGGCAAAAAAGACAAAGGCAACAAGAAGCACCGCGAAGACGTCAAGGTCGGCGGCTATTTTGTTCCCGAGCAGCGTGTGGTGCTCCAGGACTACTACGGCAAGCAATTCAAGTCCGGCCATTGCCCCCCGGGCCTTGCCAAGAAAAACAACGGCTGCATGCCTCCCGGCCAGGCCAAAAAATACGCCATCGGGCAACCGCTGCCTGCCGGCGTGGTGTATTACCCGGTGCCTGCATCGGTGGTGGTGCGTCTGGGCCCTCCGCCCTCGGGCCACAAGTATGTGCGTGTCGCCACCGACATCCTGCTGATTGCGCTGGGCACCAGCATGGTGGTGGATGCCGTCCAGGACCTGGGGTCTCTCTAAGGCCTTCCGGGTTTGCGGCGCTTCGGCTGCGGCCCGGGTTGCCACGCTTTCATGCGTTCCATGACCAGGTCATGCAATGCCTGCGCCGCCACGGACAGGCTGCCTTCCTGCCGGCGCACGGTATAAATTTTTCGTGACAGGCCAGGCGTGGCCAGCGGCCGCGTCAGCAGGTTCTTTCGCTCGAAGTGAAAGAGCGTGAGCGCCGGCACCACGCTGATGCCGATGCCTGCCTCAACCATACCGGTAACCGTCGCCAGCTGGTCGACTTCCAGCACCGTATGGGTCTGCAACGGGTGCAGCGCGGCGTCCAGAGCCTGGCGCACGCTGCTGTTGCGCGACATATGGATAAACGGGAAGGCTGCCAGTTTCTTCAGTGTCAGTACTTTTTCCGTGGCCAGGGGATGATCCGTGCGGCAGACCAGGTGAAAGCGGTCGGTGCAAAGCAGCTGCGTGGTCAGGCCCGCGTGCGTGGCGCCCGTTGAGGCAAGCGCGAAGTCGGCCTTGCCGCTGCGCACCAGCTCGATGCAGGCGTCAGACAGCAGGTCGCTGAGTTTCAGGTCAATACCGGGCGAGGCCTGCCTGAACTCCGCAAAGATGGAAGGCAGCCAGCCTGCCGCAAGCGAGGGCAGGGCCGCCACATGCACGCGTCCCTTGCGGCGCTCGACGTGATCGCTCAGTTCACCCACCGCGGCGCTGAAGTCACCCAGCAATTGCCGCGCCGGCGTTTCAAACAAGCGTCCTTCGGCCGTCAGCTGTACGCTGCGTGTGTCGCGGTCAAACAGCCGGGTGTTCAGCTCCGCTTCCAGGGTCTGGATCAGCGCGCTGAACGCAGGCTGCGACAGGTGGCAGGCGGCAGCGGCCCGGGTAAAGCTGCTCAGCTCCGCCAGCGCCAGGAATGCCCGCAGCTGGCGTGTCGACAGGTTGGGGCTGCGTGCGGGCAGGCGGGCCGCATTTTTCGGGGTGGTGGTGGATGCGGCCATTAATCTGATTTTCAAGTCAATCGATAGGAATTTTGCATTTTACAAATAAAAGGCGGGGGCTTAAATTCATGGCATCCACCGCTTGGCCATGATGATCCCTGCCGCCCTCGCTCCCCACACCGCCACACCGCCCGCCAGCCTGCTGATCGGTTGCGCGGCCGGCTTTTCGGGTGACCGTGTGGATGCGGCCGGCCCGGTGGTAGACACCCTGATCGCGCGGGGCGGGCCGGCCTTCCTGATTTTCGAGACGCTGGCCGAGCGCACGCTGGCGCTGGCGCAATTGCGCCGCCGTGCCGACCCCGGCGCGGGCTTTGAGCCGTTGCTGGACGACATGCTGCGTCCCGTGCTGGCGCGCTGCCTGCAGCACCACATCCGCATCGTCAGCAACTTCGGTGCGGCCAACCCGATGGGCGCGGCGCGGCATATCCAGGCCATGGCCCGGGAGCTGGGTTTGCCTGCACCGCGTATTGCGGTGGTCGAAGGTGATGACCTCTCGGAAGAACGGCACCGCGAGCTGCTGCGCACCCAGCTGGGCAGTGCGATGGACGGCATCCGCATGGTCAGTGCCAATGCCTACATCGGTGCTGAAGCGATTGCCGCTGCGCTGAACGCCGGCGCGCAAATTGTGGTGGCCGGCCGCGTGGCCGATCCATCGCTCGCCGTCGGGCCTGCCATGTCGCACTTTGGCTGGCGTGCCGATGATTGGGACCTGCTGGCACGCGCCACCATGGCCGGCCATTTGCTGGAGTGCGGAGTGCAGGTTTGCGGCGGTTATTTTGCAGACCCCGGCTACAAGGACGTTCCCGATTTGCACGCCGTCGGCTACCCGATTGCCGAAATCAGCGCCGACGGCAACTGCATCATCGGCAAGGCTGCCAACACAGGCGGGCTGGTGAACCTTGCCAGCGTCAAGGAGCAGTTGTTGTATGAAGTGCATGACCCTGCCGCCTACCTCACACCCGATGTGGTGGCGGACATCAGCGCAGCGCAGATTGAACAGCTTGGCCCTAATCGCGTGGCGCTGAGCGGTGTGCGCGGCCATGCCCGGCCACCCAGCCTGAAGGTCAATCTCTGCCATGAGGGCGGCTGGCTGGCCGAAGGTGAAATCTCTTACGCCGGCCCGCGCGCCGAGGCCCGCGCCCGGCTGGCGGCCGATGTGCTGCGCCGGCGCCTGCCGGCCCTGGCGCTGCGGGTAGACCTGATAGGCGCGCTCAGCGTCATGGGCGACGACGCCGGCAGCCTCCTGGCCGCAACACCGGCCGGTGACGCGCGCGATGTACGCCTGCGCGTGGCTGCCACACACACCGACCGCGCTGAGGCCGAGCGGCTGACGCGGGAAGTCACCGCCCTGTACTGCTGCGGACCGGCCGGCGGCGGCGGCGTGCGCACGGCACTGACACCAAGGCTCAACACCTTGCCCTGCCTGGTGCCCCGAGACGCTGTGAAGGTGTCGTTCAGGATGCTCGATACCGCAGCGCTGGCTACCGCAGGGGAGGCCGCATGAGCCAGGCCATGATCACGGTCCCGCTGTACCGCGCCGCGCACGGGCGAACCGGCGACAAAGGCAACCGGTCCAACATCAGCGTGATTGCCTGGCACCCGGACCTTTATCCCGTGCTGCGGGCGCAGGTGACGGAGGCCGCCGTGGCGCGCCACTTTGCCCACCGCAAGCCCAGTCGTGTGCAGCGGTTTGAGCTGCCTTTGCTGGGCGCCCTGAACTTTGTGCTCGACGACGTGCTCGACGGCGGCGTGAATGACGCGCTCAACCTCGACACGCACGGCAAGTCGCTTTCATTCTGGCTGCTGGATTTACCTATCGAAGTGCCAGCAGCGCTGGCGGGCCTGCTCGCCGGGGGAGACCAAACTTTTTAACGGAACCGATTCACCAGGACACCAGGACACCAAGACGAGATCAACAACGTCAGATACGCCTCATCACAACATCAGGAGACAACATGAAAACCGCCACTCAAAAATCCATACACAGCCGCATCCGCCCCGCCTTGCTCGGCATTGCCGCGCTATGGGCCATCGCGCCCCTCGCCGTGCCCATGGCGGCTCAGGCGCAGGGCTTTCCTGAAAAGCCGATCACCTTTGTCGTGCCGTTTGCGGCCGGCAGCGCAACCGACCAGCTGGCGCGCGCCATCGGCCAGGCCGTGACCAATGACAGCAAAGTCAGCGTGGTGGTGGACAACAAGCCCGGCGCCAACAGCTTCATCGGCGCCCAGGCAGCCGCCAAGGCAAAGCCCGACGGCTACACCGTGTTCATCACCACCAACACCACGCAGTCGGCCAATGAGCACCTGTTCAAAAAACTGCCTTACGACCCGGTCAAGGACTTCGCACCGCTGACCGCGCTGGGCCGCGGCGGGCAGATCATGGTGGTCAACCCGTCACTGCCGGTCAACAGCGTGGCGGAGTTCATTGCGCTGGCCAAATCGAAACCCGGCAAGCTGTCTTTTGGCAGCGGCAGCTCGTCCAGCCGCGTGGCGGGTGAGCAGTTCAAGCAGATGACGGGCACCTACATCCTGAACATTCCCTACAAGAGCAATCCGCCCGCGGTGACGGACCTGCTGGGCGGCCAGATCGACATGATGATCACCGACATGGCGACCGGCCTGCCGCAGGTCAAGGGCGGCAAGCTCAAGGCGCTGGGTGTTTCCACCCGGCAACGTTCACCGCTGGCGCCCGAGGTGCCGACCATCGCAGAAGCCGGCGTCAAGGGTTATGAAATGACCTATTGGTTTGCCGCCTACGCGCCCGCCGGCACGCCCGCCGATGTGGTGGCAAAGCTCAGCGACATGCTGGTCAAGGCAGCCCGCAGCCCTTCGGCCGCACCGTTTTACCAGTCCAGCGGTACCGAAATCTTCACCAGCAACCCGGAAGACTTGCGCAAGTTCCAGGCGGTGGAAACGCTGAAATGGGGAAAGATCATCAAGGCCGCGGGAATCGAGCCTGAATAACACCTTGTTGGGGCTGGATTTGAATTAAATGCGCCTCCGGCCCTTTGTGGGCGGGCGCAAGCAGCTATCAAAAGAGTAGCTGATCAGGCTGGCCGGCTTGGCGACAGGCGAGGCCAGACGGGCCATGTGACGAATGAAGCTGCGATGGTGGCAGCTCTTCTGGCGTCATCCAGTGAATTTAAACAACGTTTAATTTTTAGAACAAGCGTTAATTTTCACCGGAAATCGCACCCTGGATAGACGTCTTTCACGCCTATATTCTGGCGATGCAAACCCGAATAGACCGCCAGCAGGTCCAAAACGATTTACGCCGAACCCTGATGCTGGACGCCGCCCGATCCGTCTTCGAACGCCTGGGCATCGACGGCGCCAGCATCCGCGAGATCGCCAAGGAAGCAGGCTATACCGCCGGGGCCATCTATTCCTATTTTGAAAACAAGGAAGCCATTTACGGCGCCTTGCTGGCCGAGTGCCTGGAGCGCCTCAATGGCGTGGTGGCGTCTGCGGGTGAGGCGCGGGGCGGCCCGGCTGAGGTGCTGGAAGCCAAGGCCAGTGCCTGGTTTGGTTTTTTTGCGGCCAACCCGCGCGACCTGGACCTGGGTTTTTACCTCATGCAGGGCATGCGCCCGCGCGGCTTGGGCACCGAGCTGAACCAGCAGCTCAATGACCGCCTTCACGATGCTTTGCGGCCTTGTGAAACCGCCTTGCGGGCCATGGGTTTAGGCGCCGACGATGCATTGCGCGAAAATACGGCCTTGTTCGCGCATGGCATGGGCTTGCTGCTTCTCCAACATACCGGTCGAATCCGCATGTTCGGGCAGGACGCCACGCTGCTGTTCGATGCTTATGTGATCGGCCTGGTGGAGCGCCTGCAGCGCAGCCCGGCCTGATCTTCTTTCCAGAACGCCTCCAGAATTTCCCCAGGACCCCCGATGCTGCTTGACGCCGACGACTCCCAACTTGTGCTGGTCGACTACCAGACCCTTTTGATGCCCGCCATTTTTGAAGGCAACCTCGTCATGGCCAATGCCGTAAAGCTGGCCCGCATGGCCAAACTGCTGGACGTGCCGGTGTGGGGCACAGAAGAAAACCCCGAAAGCCTGGGCGCCACCGTGCCCGAATTGCAGGCCGCCATTGAAGCCGCCAGTGGCAAGACTATGGACAAGATGTTTTTCAGCGCCGTGGCCGACGGCCTGGGCGACCTGCTGCGCCCACCCGTGCGCAAGGCGCCGACAGGCGGCAACGCCCGCAGCCTGCCCAAACACCTGCAAAAGCCGGCGCCCGAGCCGGAAGAGGGCAGAAGCACCATCGTCATCGCCGGCTGCGAAGCCCACGTCTGCCTGATGCAGACCGCGCTTGATTTGCTGGAAGAAGAGTTCGAAGTCTGGGTGGTAACCGACGCCTGCAGTTCACGCACCGAGCGCAACCGCGATGCCGCCTTTGACCGCCTGGCCGGCAACGGCGCCGAACTGGTGACGACCGAGATGGTGGCGTTTGAGTGGCTGCGCACGGCTGAGCATGAGGTGTTCAGGGATGTGCTGGGGTTGGTGAAGTAGGGTGCGGACCAAACACACCTGATACAGATAAGCCCGCCCGGTCTGCCGTTGGTTCGCTCAAAATGTCGAACGTTCAGGTCAAGGGTGGATAACCAGCCACTGAGTGCCGACCACCTTCAGCGCCACCTCCATCCCAACTCAGGCCTCAATGAGAAATTACGCATTACCGGTAGCCATTCGGCTCCTGGCATTTATAGCGCCACTACTCTTTTTGCAACTGTATTCACAAAGAGCGTTCGAGTACGCACGCACACAAGAGCGTCACGGAGATACTGGCCTGGGGATCGCCATTCTTCTTGGTTTCATGACCTTCATCATGCTGGGC
>NZ_JBFUGX010000116.1:0-8454 GCF_056402675.1 Polaromonas sp. P3_C2
GTCTTGCCATACCAATGAACTGGGCGGCAATTTGTCGGAGTCTTTGAAACAGGAGGTGCTGACCAATAAGGCGAGTATCCCATCATTGACGGAGTTGCTGCCGGACGAGGTGAAGGCGTTGCTTCAGGCCAAGGACTTCAAGGCCGATACCGTGCCGACCACGACTTTGTCGCTGGATGCTCCACCCGGGACGTTCCATCGAGTGGTATGCAACACTGTGCGCAGCGGCGCAGGCGTGATGCGAGGCTTGTGGGGTTCGTGGAAAGGGGCGTCGGGCTTTTTGTCACATGGCGGATCCGCCCGAAGCGTGAAGGAGCTCAGTAGCCCACCAGTGGATTCGCTGCTGCTTCAGCAACTGACCAACCTGCGCGTCCATCATGAAGACACTTTTCGCTTGCGCGTGACCGGTACCAACTTCGGGCACACCAGCGCCACGAATCTGCTTGCCGCGGTCCTGGAGGGCTTTCTGCTCAATGCGCCCAGCGGTGTGTCCAATCTGATGGCGCTGCGCAACGTTCTGGTTAAACCCCTGGGCCTGCGTACATCGCCATTGGGCTGCCCCGTGTCTTCGCTGTTGTCACCGGACACCAGCAACCTGTTCGCCAACCGCTACCCGGTGCTTGACCAAAGCGTTAATACAGCCGATACCAAGGCGCAGGTCATTCTGGGCGCCAATGACAAACATCTGCTGTTCAGGTCCTGTGTCAGCGTGGAAATCGTCGACAAGCATCATGTGGATGTGATGCTGGGTACGCGGGTTCATTGCAAGAATGCTTTTGGCCGCTTTTACATGGCGGCCATTGACTATGTGCATCGCCACTACGTTACACCCACGATGCTGCGGCTGGCTGTGGAATATGCGGTGGTTCAGGAGAAAGAGTCGGCCGTACCCGCCAAGCTGGCGACGGCCTGAGAGCAAGTCAGGAACGTTGTTTTTGGTGCCCGCAACTTCGTCACCATCTCGCAGCACCTCACATCAGCGCAAGCAGCAGCAGGCACACCACGAACACCCCCATCTCGAGCCATTCCTGACTCGTCATGCTGAGCATGCGGCGGGCCGTCAGCGTCACCACCGGGACCAGCAAGGCGAGGCCTATCCAGCGGTCCAGCGGCATGAGGCAGACACGCGCCAGCGCCCACAACCAGGCGCAATGCGCCAGAAAGCCCCAGAACTCGGCCCGGCTGGTTTTTGCGGTGACGTTCAGCGTAAGGCGCCAGCCGGTGGCTACGGCCTGCCACCATTCCATATCCTCGTCGTCCAGCACCTTGTGCAGGGCGTGCAGGGCCACCACACCCAGCACCACCGGCCCGACGAAGCCCGCCCCCAGGGCAATGCCGAGATACAGGGGATGGTCGTAACCCGTGCCGCCACCGCCCAGTTTCACAGTGGCCAGCACCCACGCGCCGCCTACCAGCAGCACCGTGACAACGGCAACCATGCCCTCCGGCACGCCCGCGCTACGCGCCGCGCGGCCACMGGCAAACAGGCCGAGCGCCAACACGGTAGCGCCGAGGAAGGTAGTCAGCAGTGTGACGGTTGCCTTCCATCCGTGATGCGGTGCAGCCGTCAGGCTGCCCGACTCGGGTGGGTCCATTGCTTTTTTGGCAGGGGACCACTGGCGGTACGGCTCGTGCCGGGCCTTCAGCTGGCGCTGGCTCCAGCTGACTCTTAATGGCGATGCATTCGCGAATGCCAGTTCTGTGTGGTACAGGCGCTGGGCACTGTCGAGGTCATGCGGGACCAGCACGGTCTGCAGGCCTGCCTTGCCGTTGGCCGCCTGCAGCGCAGCCAATTGCTCACGCCAGTACCCGGCCGCCGGAGGGGCCTCGCACGCCAGTGGCCCGGACTCGGCGCCGGGCTGAAGCAAGGTGACTTCATTGGCTCGCATGACGCTTTGCGGTGCTCGCACCCGGTCCCAGTCGCAGGTAAAGCGCAGCGTGCCTTGCAAGACGATGTCGGGGCGGTAGAGCGGCAGCGGCACGGAGCTGGTATTGGCCAGGCGCAGCGACAGCATCAGGCGTACCTGGCCTTCGGCAGAAGGCGCAGCCCAGATGCCGGGCGCGATGGGCTGCATGTCGCGCATCTCCAGGGTGAAGAGGGGCGCACGCGAGGCGCCTGATTCCCAGCGCAGGGCTAGTGCCTGGTTGAAGGCCGCCTGCCAGGTAGCGCGGAAAGCGGGGCCCATCACGTCGTCGCGCTGGCGGCCGCGCGCGATGGCCACGGCCACATCGTCGACCGGCGCCTTCGAACCGCCCGGCAACCGGCGCAGGAATGACTTCCAGGCGCTGGTCCTGGGCTCTGGCACAGCCAGGGCCGGCGGTGGCGGCGCGCCGGTGACCTGCGCCACATAGCCATGCAGCAGTTCGCTGCGCAAGGCTTCAATGTCCGCCTTGGGCGCTTCGGCACTGCGCAAGACATTCACCAGAAAGTAGGCCTGCGCGGCATTGCTGCCCACAGGTGTTCCGTACAACGCAGTGGTGAAGGGAGTCGGCACGGACGAGGCATTGGCCGCAAAAGCCCCGTTCTGGAGCAGAAGCATGCTGCAGAGAATGGCGCGCAGGGTTCGTGTCATGGCTGTATCGCTGCCCGGGCTGCCGGGCGGTACGAGTGAGCCTGTTTCTCGTCGGCGGCAAGGCCAGGGCACAAAAAACCAGAACCCACCCTCTGGTTTTCAGGGCCACGCTCTTTTGCGTGGGTATTTGCTGTTTTCACGTATCGGTCTCCCTCCGATGAAAGGCGGCTTGCGCAGCAAGCTTGTTTTTGGTGATCGCGCCGATCTTATATTCAAGCCAACTATCGGCAGAAATAGGTGGCAATGCAGGATTTATACCCGCGAAAGCGTGATGCACTCGGCCTCGATAACAACAACCATCTGTTGTTCAGGTCTTGCGTGGTCGTTGAGGTCGTGAAGGAGCCGCCTGCCCTGCGGCGGTTTGCGGTTAGGTGCGCGACTGTTCAGGAAGGCAGGGGTGAAGGCGCTTGCCAGGCTGGCAAGTGCATAGCGCGTCAGCATGAGCCGGCACGTCATCGGCCGGGTTGTTTACGGCCTGGCGTCGCGCCAGACAAGATAAGGATTCAGCGGTGCGCCGCGCCACCACTGGCGCTCCGGCCCCAGTTTGAAGATCGCGAAGTGCAGGTGCGGTGCGTCGGGAGATGCATTCCCGGTGCTGCCGACATAGCCGATGACCTGGCCTTTGCGCAGGCTGGCGCCTTCGCTGAGGCCTTCGGCGTAGCGGTCCAGGTGGGCGTAGTAGTACGCGTACTGGCTGGCCGGGTCGAACTGGTAAATCGTGATGCCGCCTGGCTTGCTCAGGAACAGCTTGGCCACTTTGCCGTCCTCGACGGCGAGCACTGGCGTGCCGCGTGGGCTCATGATGTCTATGGCTTCATGCGGGGCTCCTGCTGCGCGCGCCTGGGTGTAGGTGTCGCTGAGCTGGGCGGGCATGACGCCTTGCACCGGAAGTGTCAGGACGCGTAGTCGTAACTGCGAAATGTCCGTGTCATCGGCGACAGATGCGGGTGGGGGCGGCAGGGCAGGTGAGGGCGCGGCTGCCTCTATGGTCTGAACCACAAGCGGTGGCTTGTCGGCCTCTCTTGCCGGCACGGCGGGCACCAGCGCCTGGCGGGCTGGCGGTGTAGCGGGCTGTATGACTTGTGTAACTGCCTCTTCCTTGCGCGTGCCCAGCATCACGCCTGCCGCCACGGCCAGCAACGCGCAGATGGCAAACGCCGTTCTCTTGAGGCGGGCGGGTGTGGATGCCATCAAGCCTTGACACTCACTTTGAAGCCGGCTTTCGCCAGGGTCGACAGGCGTTCTGCGTCCCAGTTGGTCATGTGAATGCAGCCATTGGTTTCGGAATGGCCCACATTGGAAGGGTTGGGTGTGCCGTGAATGCCCCAGTGCGGTTTGGTCAGGCCCAGCCAGATGGTGCCGACGGGGTTGTTGGGACCGGCTGCGATGTCGACCTTTTGCGCATCCTTGGGTGCGTTTTTCAGCAGCGCAGGGTTGTAGGTGAAGCCGGGATTTTTGACCTCGTTCTTGATGGCCATCATGCCCAGCGGCAGCGGGTCGTTCTTTTCATTGCCTATGCTGATGGGAAAACCCGCCACCAACCGCTTGGCGGTGTCCAGCACGTAGAGCACACGCTCGGACTTGTCGATTTCGATGGAAACCGCGTTGACCGGCATGGCGCTGACCGCGATATATGGCACGGTGATTTGCTTGCCGGCCTCGATGTTGATGCCGCCGTTGAGCTGCTTGAGGTAGCCGGTGCTGGTGTGGAATTTTTCCGCCAGCGCTTCTTCCACCGATTCATACACCAGCGCTTTCATCTTCGCGCGCTCGTCCATCGCCACAGGCGTCTTTTCAAACGGGCCGGCTGCGTCCTTCTCTGTCACGGTATAGCTTGTCAGAAGCGGAGCACCGTCCTTGCGCAACGAAGCCCAGGTTTCCGCAGTGACGGTGCCCGTGGGTTTGAGGTCGTGCGCGATCTGGTAGGCCTTGACCATGCGCTGCATGTTGGTGGCAAAGCGCCCATCGATCTCCCCGCAGGAGAACCAGGCCCGGTCCAGCATGATCTGTGCGCGCGCTACCGCTGCGCCTTTGCTGCCACTGCGCAGCAAGGGACTGTCGGTGGCGTTGTTGAAGGCTTCTGTGTCAAGGGGCTGGTTGCCCGCCGCCGTGTTTTTGGGCTTGGCCGCCCATGCGCCGTTGCCGGCCAGGCCCAGCCCGGTGAGGCACAAGGCAGTGACGAGGGTGCGACGGGAGAGCCGGGAAAGCTGTGGGGTTACAAGGCGAAGAGAGGAAGGGGTATCGAACGGCATGACGGGCTTTCGTAGTCAGGCCAGTCTGGGGCGCATAAGGCGCATCGCCTGTCAGCAGCCATGCCTAGCGGCGGTCAGGTTTAAGCGGGTATTTGTCTTGCCTCACACTCCCTACAGAGCGCCAGGCGGCTCTCCTGGTACATCAGGGAACCGACGATCACGCTGTACGCTGGTGCTTCGTCATCCACGTGGCCATGGTGTCCAGCAATTCCTCGCGCACCTGCGCATCGGTGCGGCCTGAACGCACCAGCACATGGAAGGCGTGGTCGGCGCCATCCACGATGTGCAGGGTTGCCTTTTTACCGAGGCTTGCCGTGGTCTGGGTGATCAAGTCCAGATCAGCGAGGCCGTCGCGTGTGCCTTGCAGAAAAAGCATCGGCAGCTTCACGCCGTCCAGGTGCGCGGCGCGTTCGGTTGAAGGCTTGCCGGCTGGGTGCAATGGAAAGCCCACCAGCACAAGGCCCTTTAGTCCGGGCAATGGCTCAGCCGCCTGCGCCTGCGTGCTCATGCGACCACCGTAGGACCTGCCACCGGCAAACAGCAGCACATCAGGCATTTGCCGCGCCGCTTCAGCAACTGCCGCCCGGATCGCCGCATGGGCAACGGCGGGGGAGTCCGGTCGTTTGGAGCCTTGTTCCATGAACAGAAAATTGAAGCGCAAGCTGGCGATGCCGCGTTCCGCGAGGCCCTGAGCAATCGCCTCCATAAAGGCGTGGTTCATGCCTGCGCCTGCGCCGTGGGCGAACACATAACACGCCTTGGCGCTGGCAGGTTTTTGCAGCAGGCCGGAGGTGGTGCCGCCCGAAGGGAGCGGAATGTTCAGTGAAACGGGGCGTGTGGGCATCAATAGAAAGGGCGAGCTGAAATGGCGAACTGGCTTGGGATGCCCATTACAGCATCGCCAGTGCTCAGGCCGAACGCTTCGGCGCCGGATCGGCGATCCCGGGCGGCAGGCGGTTGAGCAGCCACCGGATCGCCAGCGGAACCAGCACGAGATCGTCAGCAATTCCGATGACCGGCAGGAAGTCGGGGATGAAATCAATGGGGGAGAACAGGTAGAGCGCAATCGCTGCTGTACCCCATTTCAGCCAAACGGGCGCTTCGGGATGGCGCAGGGCAGTCCACAGCCGCCGGGCATCGCCGCGTATCACAACCCAAAGCAGGGTCAGACGTTTGAACATGAAAGCTCCTTGGGTGCAGATGCAGGCCCGGCGGGCTGCTGAGTTTCAAATGGAGGTGCTTGCCCGGGCTACAAGGGCACTAACGCGCCGTTACGTTTGCGCGCCAGGAGGGGCGCCGGGTCTTCCGTCAATGCGCCAGATTGGAAACCAGCTTGTCTGCCGCCTCAACGGCTTCAGCACGCGTGGGCCAGGTCCTGTCGCTGTCGTGCAGGGGCGGCAGCGATTCAACGTGTACGACATCGATGTACCAGGGACCGTCAGGGAGGTGGCACAGCCTGGCCATGTAATGCCGGCCGTTGGCGACGCCGGGGACGTATTCCTCGATCGGCTCCGGTTCGTCGTCGGGTGCTTCGTCCAGTGCGTCTTCTGGTGCGTCTTCTGGTGCGTCTTCTGGTGCGTCTGTTTGCATCGGGTTTCTCTCCAAATCCCGATTATCCGCAACCAACCCTTGTCCTTCGCGGGGAGGGCGCCGGATATTGCTCAGACCTTGAGCTCCACCCCTAGCGCCGCGAGCTTTTTCGCGTACGCATCCCGGCGTTTTGCTGCCTTGTCTGCTGTCTCGACGGCCATCTGGATCGCCTTGGGGCCTTTGGCTGCAGCCGCCTTGATTAATCCGGACTTGTGGGCAGCCTCTGCTTCCGCCCTTCTAAAAGTGGCGATAAGTTCGGCATGGGCAATGGATGAGTTCACGGGGTACCTCTTACTGGTTGACTGGCGTTACTGGCTACCTGCGCCTAGCGTTCAAAACGCAGCTCCACCGCGCCGACGCTCGCTATTTCACCACGCACCGTCTCGTCCAGGGGTGCGGTCAGCAGGCCGGTACAGGACCCGGTGGTCACGATCTGGCCCGCGCGAAGCGGCTGGCCGCGCCGGGCGCAGTGCCGTGCAAGCCACGACAGCAGGCGCCAGACGTCTTGCGCCGGGTTGCCGCCGTGCGTGTGGGCTGCTGATGCTGTGCCGAAGTCTAGTGATGCCTCTACCGTGCGTAAGTCCAGCCGAGCGGGCGCAAAAGCTGACGGGCTGCCCAGCACCAAGGCGCCGTGGCATTGCAAGTCGGCCAACTGGGCCAGCGGGTCGGCCGTCTGGCCATCAAGCAAGCGGCTTTCCACCACCTCGATAGCCGGCTGCACGGCGTCAAAGGCTTCGGCCAGTTCAGCGGGTGCAAGCAGCCTGCCTTTGGGGTCCAGGTCGCGGCCAAGCCGGAAGGCGACTTCAAGCTCGACACAGCGCCATCGCCAGGCGGGGCCTGTGAGCGTGACGCCGGACGCATGGATGCCTGATGCGGGAAGCGGAGCGCAACGCGGTTCGGCGTGCGGGCCTTTGGCGCCTACCTTCCAGCCGGCGACGGGGCCAATGGCCGCGAGCGTGGCGTCCTGGATGGCGTAGGCGCCGGCGTGGTCGGCCGGGAGCATGTCGCGCCAAGGCACAGTGGGCCCGCCGGTTCGCGCGGTTGTCAATCGTTGCGCGGCGTTTTGCGGGGCCATGAAGACCGATTGTCGTATTGAACCTGACCGCTGCTATTGCGCCCAGGGCGGCTTGCCAAGAGCGGGGACGGGGAGGGCGGAGCGACGCTCGTTTTTTTTGCCTTCCGCGTCTTGAACCTGCTCGACGATCACAATTTCCTTGTCTGTAATGGAGATGATCTTCCCGCGCTCGGGCCCGAGATAGTTTCCGACCCGCACCCTGTAGAGTTGGGGAGGCGTTTTTTTGTGCATCACCAGCGCAAACTTCTCACTTCCTTGGCCAAAAACACCCGCCACGGCCAGGTCCACCAGCAATGCGGACTCGAGCGGTTCACGCGTGCCTTGGGCGCTGTCTGTGCCGGTGAATGGGTTCTTGGCGCCCAAGGCGCTTTGCCTTGCTTTGGCGAGTTGTTGGCGGTATTCAACGGCCTGCGCCTGCTCCAGCACCAGGTCGCCGAGATAGACCCAGCCCTCCACGGTGACGGATGCGGCGTTGCTTTTTACAAAACTGATTCGCTCAACCAGCGCTTCGCTGAGCACAGGCGAGTTGACCAGAAAATCAAGCATTTCCTTGTAAGGAGCGGTGATCTTGAAATGGAAGCGAAACAGGCCGCTGTTCGGAGAGCCGACCGGGTCCGCTTTAAAGATATCGAAACGGATGCTCTGCTGGCTTGCATATTCGTGGAGGCGCAATATATAGGTGTCGCCCAGCCGAGGTGAGGACAGGGTTGGAACCGGGATGGGCAGGCCGTGACGGATAGCTGCCTTGAATTCCATGTCCGCGTCGCCGGGCAAGCGCTTGAGGGTATAGGGGCCAAGCCAATGATTGGCATCCGGTGCAAGCCTGCCGGTCAGAGCGACGCTGTCGGCGGCACTGACGCCGCTCTCGAACCTGAAAGTGCCCTCCAGTATCTCTGCTTTTTTCAGGTTGCTGGAGCCGGGTAGTTGTTGCGCAACCTGATCAAGTTCCTGCACAACCTGGTAG
>NZ_JBFUGX010000117.1:0-8440 GCF_056402675.1 Polaromonas sp. P3_C2
GCGTGGTCTTGCGGCCCGAGGTCAGCGGGCGCATCACCCAGCTCAATTTCACCGATGGCCAGCGTGTGCGCAAAGGCCAGGTTCTGGTGCAGTTCGACGACCAGTTGCCGTTGGCGCAGGTGCAGCAAAGCCAGGCCGAACTGTCGATCGCGCGGGCCAACCAGAAGCGCAACCAGGAACTGGTGGCGCAAAACTTCATCAGCCAGCGCTCGCTCGATGAAAGCGCCGCCAACCTGCAGGTGGCCGAGGCCAAGCTGTCGCTGGCCAAGGCCACTGCCGCGCGGCTGAAGATCGTCGCACCATTTGACGGCATTGCCGGCATCCGGCTCGTCAACGTGGGCGACTACCTGAAAGACGGCGCGGACATCGTCAACATCGAGGACATCGAGGCCATCTTTGTCGACTTCCGGCTGCCTGAACGCTTTCAGAGCAAGGTCAAGCGCGGCCAGACAGCTGTGCTCGACATCGATGCCTTGCCCGGACGCAAGTACAACGCGCAAATCCAGGCCATAGACCCGTTGATCGACGCCAATGGCCGCTCCATTGGGATCCGGGGCTGCATCGACAACCGCCAGCTGCAGCTGCGGCCCGGCATGTTCGCCCGGGTCAACACGGTGTTCGGCGTGCGCGAGAACGCGCGCGTGGTGCCGGAGGAAGCGATTGTTCCGCAGGGCGGCCGGCAGTTCGTCATCAAGCTGCTGGAAGGCCCGAACGAGCAGACCCGCACCACCAAGCGCGTCGAAGTCAAAGTCGGTCTGCRCAGCCCCGGCAAGGTCGAGATCCTCGAAGGCCTGGAGTCCGGCGACGTGGTGGTTGCGACCGGCCAGCAGCGCGTACAGCGTGACGGCACTGTGGTGGCAGTGGTGGACCTGGCCGCAAATGCTTCTGCCCGCGCGGGCAACGCAAAAGCGCCTGCCGCTGCCGGTACTGCGCCCGCGGCAGCTGCCGCAACGGCCCCTGCGGCTGAGGCCGCGCCGGCCAAAGCTGTGGCCGCCGCCGCGCCGCAAGCACCACCGGCCGGCCCCAACCCCTGTGGCGTCGTGGTATCGGAAGCCCCGGGGGGCCTGGTGCCGGTGCGTAGCGTGGCCCCAACCGAGCGCCGCCCGGCCGGCCCGCCAGCCCGCGATCCCACTTGAGCGGCAGCCGCGCCGTAGCCCCCACAGGCCCTTATGCAACTCGCTGAAGTTTCCATACGCCGCCCGGTCTTTGCCACCGTGCTGTCTTTGCTCATCGTTCTGGTCGGTGCGGTGAGCTTCAACCGCCTTTCGGTGCGTGAATATCCCAAGATCGATGAACCCGTTGTGACCGTGAGCGTGCGCTATGCAGGCGCATCCGCGGAGGTCATAGAAACGCAGGTGACCAAGCCGCTGGAAGATTCCATCGCAGGCATTGATGCTGTCGACGTCATCACCTCCATCAGCCGTGCCGACCAGGCGCAGATCAGCGTGCGTTTCAGGCTCGAAAAAGACGCTGACTCGGCTGCCGCCGAAGTACGCGACCGCACGTCGCGCGTGCGCAACCGGCTGCCTCAGGCGATTGAAGAGCCTGTGATCGCCAAGGTCGAGGCCGATGCCTTTCCGGTTATCCAGGTGGCTTTTTCCAGCGATTCACTGACGCCGCTACAGATCAACGACCTGGTCAACCGCATTGTCAAGCCGCGCCTGCAGACCGTGACCGGCGTGGCCGACGTGCGCGTCTTTGGCGAGCGCAAGTACGCCATGCGCGTCTGGCTGGACACCGACAAGCTCGCTTCCTACAAGCTGACCACGCAGGACGTGGAAGACGCCATCAGCCGCAGCAACCTGGAGCTGCCGGCCGGCCGCATCGAGTCCCAGCAGCGCGAATTCAGCGTGACCTCGCAGACTGACCTGGTCAGGCCCGCGCAGTTTCGCGAGATCGTCATCAAGAATGTGAACGGCTTTTCCGTCAAGGTGCGCGACGTCGCGCGCGTGGAGGAGGGCGCAGCCGACGAGCGCACGGCGGTCAGGCTCAACGGCCGCTCCGCTGTGGCAGTCGGCGTCATCCGCCAGGCAACGGCCAACCCGCTGGACCTGTCCAGGGGGGTGCGGGAGGCCTTTCCCAAGCTGAAGGCTGACCTGCCGTCCGACATGCTGATTGACGTCGCCAACGACAACTCGGTGTTCATCGACCGTTCCGTGAACAACGTGTACCACACCATCGCCGAGGCGATCGTGCTGGTGGCCCTGGTGATCTTTGTGTTCCTTCGCACCCTGCGCGCCTCCATCATCCCCATCGTCACCATCCCGGTGAGCCTGATCGGCACCTTCGGCATGATGGCGCTGGCGGGCTTCACCATCAACACGCTGACCCTGCTGGCGCTGGTGCTGGCTATCGGCCTGGTGGTGGACGATGCCATCGTGATGCTGGAAAACATCTTCCGGCACATTGAGGAAGGCATGGACCCGTTCTCGGCCGGCATCAAGGGCGCGCGTGAGATCGGCTTTGCCGTGGTCACCATGACGGCCACGCTGGTAGCCGTGTATGCGCCGCTGGCGTTTACGCCGGGCCGCACCGGGCGGCTCTTCGTGGAGTTTGCCCTGGCGCTGGCCGGTGCGGTGGTGGTGTCGGGCTTTGTGGCGCTGACGCTCACGCCCATGATGTGCACCCAGCTGCTCAAGCACAATCCCAAGCCCAATCGTTTTGACCGGTTCATGGAGCGGGCGTTGACGTCGATTTCCGACCGTTACGGCTCGGTGCTGCGTTGGGTCGTCACCACACGTTACGTACCCGCGGCGGAGGAAGGCGCTGCCGGCCGGCCCTCGCTTGCCCAGCGACTCAAAGGCATGGCCTTGCAGGCCCGCTGGATTGTCATCGGCGTGATGGTGCTCAGTGCCCTGGCCATTGCGCTGGTGTTCCCGAGCATGAAGCAGGAGCTTTCGCCCATTGAAGACCGCGGGGTGATTCTGGCCAACGTCAATGCCCCTGACGGCGCCACGCTGGACTACACCAACCGCTATGCCAGGGCGCTGGAAAAAATGGGTGAGCCCTTTCCCGAGTTCGACCGCATTTTTGCCAACGTGGGCAACCCGACGGTGGCGCAGGCCAGCGTGGTGTACCGCACTGTTGACTGGGACAAGCGTACGCGCTCCACCATCGACATGGCACGCGAGCTGCAGCCCAAATTCAATGCGCTGCCCGGCGTTACCGCCTTTCCGATCACGCCGCCGTCCCTTGGGCAGGGCTTTCGCGAACGGCCGCTCAATTTCGTGATCCAGACCTCCGACAGCTACCAGAACCTGAACACCGTGGTGCGCCAGATGCTGGAGGAGATCGCCAAAAACCCTGGCATCGTCTCGCCCGACGTAGACCTGCGGCTGAACAAGCCAGAACTGCGCATTGAGGTGGAGCGGGACAAGGCGGCCGACCTCGGCGTCAGCATCCAGGTTGTCGCAAAGGCCATCGAGACTCTGCTGGGCGGGCGCAACGTGACGCGCTACAAGCGCGATGCCGAGCAGTACGACGTGATCGTGCAGACCGAAGCCAGCGGCCGCACAACGCCTGAAGACATCGACCGCATTTATGTGCGGGGCCGCAACGACGCAATGATTCCGCTGTCGGCATTGGTCAAGGTGCGTGAAAGTGTTTCCCCGCGCGAGTTGAACCATTTCGGCCAGCGTCGCTCGGTGTCCATCACGGCCAGCCTTGCGGGCGACTATTCGCTGGGCGAAGCGCTCAAGTTCATGGACCAGACCGCCGCCAAGGTGCTCAAGACCGGCTACAGCACCGACCTGAACGGCACCTCGCGCGAGTTCAGAAACTCGCAGGGCGCCCTGGCCATTGTGTTTGTATTGGCACTGGTGTTTATTTTCCTGGTGCTGGCCGCACAGTTTGAAAGTTTTATCGATCCGCTGGTCATCATGCTGTCGGTGCCGCTGTCCATGATCGGGGCCTTGCTGGCGCTCAAATGGTCGGGCGGCTCTCTCAATGTGTATTCCCAAATTGGTCTGATCACGCTGGTTGGCCTGATCACCAAGCACGGCATCCTGATTGTGGAGTTCACCAACCAGTTGCGCGGGCAGGGCATGGAAATGATCGACGCGCTGGTCAAGGCGTCATCGCAGCGCCTTCGCCCCATCATGATGACGACTGGTGCCATGGTGCTGGGAGCCTTGCCGCTGGCCCTGGCCAAGGGCGCGGGTGCCGAAAGCCGCACGCAGATCGGCTGGGTTATCGTGGGGGGCATGTCGCTGGGCACTTTGCTCACTGTGTTTGTGGTGCCCACGATGTACACGCTGTTTGCCCGCAAGGCGGTCCCAGGGGCCAACAAGGCCATTGCCAGGGAGCAACCCGATGAACACCTTGAACACCCGGAGTACGTGGCGAAATGATCGTGAGGAACCGCTTGCCCCAGGCCGGGTCCCTGGCATGCTGATGAGAAAACCGGTTTGACCGCAAACCCAGCGGGCCGAATCCGTACAGTTGCTTCTTTCTTCCTGATTCCGTTCCTGCTTGCGCTGGCCCATACGGCTTCTGCGCAAGCCCAGGAAGCGCCTGGAACGGGCGCATATGGCGTGCAGTTCTTCTGTTCACCGTCCCAGCTGGAGCGGCTCGGCCCCCACATGTTTCGATATCTCCAGCAGCTCGGCATTCCAGCCCGCCTGGTTCAGGAAACTGTCGACAAGCCGCGGGGCACCATGACGTATTCCCTGCTGGGCTCAGGCGCGGCCGTGAGCACCCTGTTTTTGGCGCAACGCCCGGAGCTGGCGATCAAGGACGAGGTAGTGCTGGTGCCGGTGAGAAACAACAAGACACGCAAGCTCAAGACGGTTTCCAAAAAAGAAATCCTGTTGGCCCTGTTGCACCCGGGCCGATTGACCGAATTCAGAGGAAAAGCCTGCGATGTGCAGGCTCTGGTCGACCATGTCGGTATTCGCCAGAACACCGTGATATGGGCAGAGGTGCTGGAATGGGGGTGGCCCGAGGGCGGCCCTGCCAGATGGAATGCCCGCTACTGGATCAATGGAACGCCCCGGCTGCGCATGCCCTTGCACAAGGCTCTCAACGACATGTTTTTTGAGCAGGGGAAATACGACATAGGCTGCTACGCCGCGACCAAGGTGGTGTTTGCCCAGGGTGCGCTGGATTACTTCCGCCGCGTCAAGAAGGACGTGGGCAGGGCGCAAGGCGTGGAGCGGCGATTACTGGCCGACGGTGAGCCACTGGTTGACCTGGAACCCGGCCGCATGTGGAGTTTTGAAACGGATTTTGATCCGCTGGAGCTTGAACGGCCAGGCAAGGTCTTGCGCATGGTGGGCGGTGTGGCCGCCGGCAACTTTGTCCCTGGCGATTGGGCTTATTTTCTGAACACCGACCAGCGCACCAGCCAGAAAACGGGGTATGAAGGCTCGAATGCCATCTACCTGGGCGGCAACCGGTTTGACGACTATTACAACGACAACGACCACCACTACACCTACGAGGAGAAACTCAGTGAGGTCTATCAGTGGCGTCACGATGTTTTCAGCCGGCAACGCGATGCCGAAAAAATACAGCACCTGGCCGCGCACGACTATGAACGCCTGAACGCAACGCCGGAAAACGGCGGCTTGCTGATGAGCTTTCGGGTTGTGCCCTATTTTTTCGGCTATGAGGACCTGCCCCCGCTACCGGCTCCCCGAAGCGACTAGTACTGCAACCCGCAAGTAGCGAAACAAAATGAAAGCGATGGATTCGCGCCCAGGGCAAGGCGCAAGCCGTAACGAAGGCTGAACGCCTTCGCAAGGATTGCAACGCAGCCATGGGTGCGAAGACGCGCTTTCATGTTTCGATATTTTCGGGTTGCAGTACCAGGGCCTGGCGGCGCCGAGGATTCAATGGATTTACAGGGCACCCTCAAACATGAGGACGTCAACCATGTCCCCTGCAGCGACATTGCCTTGCGCATGGTGAAGCACCATCAGGCCGTTGGCCTCGGCCATGGAGCGCAGCACGCCCGAACCCTGGCTGCCGGTAGTCCTGACCTCCAGGGAACCGTCGGGCGCGGTGGATACCCAGCCGCGCTGGTATTCGGTGCGCCCCGGCTTCTTGCGAATGGGCTCCAGGCTGCGTGCCTTGAGCAACGGCGCCGGCGCGGCGCTGGCGCCCATCATCTGGAGCAGGGCGGGGCGCACAAAGGCCAGGAACGTCACCATCACCGCCACCGGATTGCCGGGCAATCCAAACAAAATGGCGCCGTCGGGGTTTGGGAACGTTTTTTGAGTGCTACTATTTTCATAGCTGCTTGCGCTTGTCCCTATTGGGATAGAGCCTGATTTCTCTATTGAAATCCGTCCCACGGCCATGGGCCGGCCGGGCCGCATCGCAATGCGCCAGAAGGCCACGTCGCCCAGCTTTTTCATCATGGCCTTGGTGAAATCCGCTTCACCCACGCTGACACCGCCAGACGTGATGACCGCGTCGGCCTCGGCTGCCGCTCGTTTGAATGCAGCCTCCAGAAGTGCCGGCTCATCGCGCACGACGCCCATGTCGAGCACCTGGATGCCCAGCCGGCTGAGCATGCCGAAGACGGTGTAGCGGTTGCTGTCGTACACAGCRCCTTCGCGCGGTGTTTCGCCCAGCGACAAAATCTCATCACCGGTGGAGAAGTAAGCCACCCGCAGCGGCCGCCAGGTTGACAAGGTTTTAAGACCCAAAGAGGCTGCCAGGCCAAGGCGGGCGGGCGTAATACGCTCACCTTTTAATAGCGCCGGCCGGCCCTGCATGAGGTCCTCGCCGCGCAGCCGGCGGTTGTCGCCGGGCTGGAGCAAACCCGACGGGATACTGATGCGTGTGCCCTGGCCATCCTGGTGCAGGGTGACAAACTCCTGTGGCACCACGGTGTCCAGGCCGGAGGGCATGATGGCGCCGGTCATGATCTTGACGCACTGGCCTGGCCCGGCGCTGCCTTGCCAGGCCTTGCCTGCCAGCGCTGTTCCGTCGGCCACCTGCAGCTCAAGCGCCTTGCCTGCAGCCAACTGCCCACCATCGAAGGCATATCCGTCCATGGCCGAGTTGTCGTGCGGCGGCACGTCAAACGGCGAGACCACATCCTGGGCCAGCACCCGCCCGAAAGCCTCCATCAAGGGCAGCTCGAGCTGCTCCTGCACCGGCATGACCAGCCGCGACAGGAAGTCCAGTACCTGGTCGGCAGACAGTGACTGTGGGTCGTAGCCTTGCAGCTCCGCGGCAATCTGGTCGAGTGTTTTCACGGCTGGCGGGATTCCAGCTGGTGCAGCTCGGCCAGCGTATTGGCATTGAAGAAACTGCGGCTGTCGTCACCGGGTTTGTCGAACGGCACGATCGCTGTTTTGTGCTGCGCCGTCCATGCGTCTATCTTGCGGCCGCCACTGTGGGTGAAGCGCACCAGGCTTTCCAGCATGTGGGTACCCATGAGGCAAAACACCGGTTGGGGCCTGAGCTGCCCATCTTCTTCGGGCGCCGCCGCCACGGCAAAGTCGGCGCCGTCCTGCGCAAGTGCTTCGGCAAGCCGTGCCACCAGGTCGTCGGGAAATAGCGGGGTGTCGCAGGGCACAGTCAACAGGTAAGGGGTTTCACAACGCTCCAGGCCCGTCAGGAATCCCGCCAGTGGCCCGGCAAACTCGCCCAGCCCGGTACTGTCGGGCCACACCGGAACGCCGAATGATTCATAAGCGGACAGGTTGCGGTTGGCATTGATCATCACGTCACCGACCTGGGGCGACAGCCGCATCAGCGTGTGCAACGCCAGGGGAACGCCGTTGAAGTTCTGCAAGCCCTTGTCGACACCGCCCATGCGCGAACCACGGCCACCGGCCAGGATCACGCCGGTAATGGCTTCGGCGTGGATGGGCATGGTGTTGTGGTCGTGGGTTGTCAAATCAGCCGCCTATGTAACTCATCTCGACCCGTTTCATAGTTGAATCGGGGGTGCTTGTGTCGGCGGGCATCGCAGCACGCAACTCCGAATAGCGGTCGTCGCGCCCCTGCCAAATATGGGCCACAGCCGCTGCGATCTGGTCGTCGCCGTAGCCGCCGCGCAGCAGGGCGCGCAAGTCCTGGCCCTGGCTGGCAAACAGGCATAAAAACAGCTTGCCCTCGGTCGATAGCCTTGCCCGGTTGCAGTCGCTGCAAAAAGCCTGGGTCACGCTGCTGATCACGCCAATCTCGCCAGCGCCATCGGCATAACGCCAGCGCTCGGCGGTCTCACCAGCGTAGTTGGGGTCTATGGCTACCAAGGGAAATTCGGCGTTGAGGCGTTCCACCACCTGGGCTGAAGGCAGGACCTCGTCCATGCGCCAGCCGTTGGTGGCGCCCACGTCCATGTATTCGATGAAGCGCAACACCGCCCCGCTGTGGCGGAAATGCCGGGCCATGGGTACGATCTCGGCGTCGTTGGTGCCGCGTTTGACCACCATGTTGACCTTGAGCGGCGCCAGGCCAACCTTTTGCGCCACTTCAATGC
>NZ_JBFUGX010000118.1:0-8389 GCF_056402675.1 Polaromonas sp. P3_C2
TTTCAGCATGGGCACAAAAGCCCATCGTGCTGGGCTTTAGCCAGGTCGGCGCGGAGAGCGAATGGCGCACCGCCAATACCGAATCCATCAAATCGGCCGCCAAGGACGCCGGCATCGAACTCAAATTCTCCGATGCCCAGCAGAAGCAGGAAAACCAGATCAAGGCGATCCGCTCCTTCATTGCCCAAAAGGTTGACGTGATCGCGTTCTCGCCCGTGGTCGAGTCGGGCTGGGAAACCGTTTTGCGTGAAGCCAAGGCCGCCAAAATTCCGGTGGTGCTGACTGACCGCTCCGTGAACGTCAAAGACACCTCGCTGTATGTTTCCTTCATGGGCTCGGACTTTGTGGAGGAAGGCCGCAAGGCAGGCCGCTGGCTTGTCGAAAAAATGAAGGGCACAAGCGGCCAGGTCAACATCGTTGAGTTGCAGGGAACCGTGGGTTCCGCGCCGGCGATTGACCGCAAAAAAGGATTTGAAGAAATCATCAAGGCCGACCCGAAGTTCAAGATCATTCGCTCGCAGACGGGTGATTTCACCCGGGCCAAGGGCAAGGAGGTGATGGAAGCCTTCCTCAAGGCCGAAGGCAAGAAGATCAATGTGCTTTTCGCGCACAACGACGACATGGCTATCGGTGCGATCCAGGCGATTGAAGAGGCTGGCATGAAGCCGGCAAAGGACATCACCATCATCTCGATCGATGCCGTCAAGGGCGCTTTCGAAGCCATGATGGCCGGCAAGCTCAATGTCTCCGTGGAGTGCAGCCCCTTGCTGGGCCCGCAGCTGATGGCGGCAGTCAAGGACATCAAGGCCGGCAAGTCCGTTCAGAAACGTATCGTTACCGAAGAGGGTATTTTTCCGATGGAAGTAGCCGCCAAGGAATTCCCCAAGCGTAAATACTGATCAGCATCCGGGCCGGCGCCCCGATACTGGGGCGCTCTTTCAAACCTCCAGAAGGAAACTATTTCATGAAACGTACATTTCTCCAGACCCTGCTCGCCGGCCTCGTGCTGGGAACCCTCGGTATTGCACCGTCAGTCCAGGCGCAAGACAAAGGCAGCATCGGCATTTCGATGCCCACCAAATCCTCTGCCCGCTGGATCGCCGACGGCGACAACATGGTCAAGGTGCTCAAGGAGCGCGGCTACAAAACCGACCTGCAATATGCTGATGACGACATCCCGAACCAGCTTGCCCAGATCGAGAACATGATCACCAAGGGCGCGAAGGTGCTGGTGATCGCCTCCATCGACGGCACCACACTGTCCAAGGCGTTGCAGAACGCGGCCGACAAGGGTGTCAAGGTCATCGCCTATGACCGTCTGATCAAGGGTTCGAAGAACGTGGATTACTACGCCACCTTCGACAACTTCCAGGTTGGCGTGCTGCAGGCCACTTCCATCGTCGACAAGCTGGGCCTGAAGCAGGGCAAGGGCCCTTTCAACATTGAACTCTTCGGCGGTTCCCCGGACGACAACAATGCATTTTTCTTCTACGACGGCGCCATGAGCGTGCTCAAGCCCTACATCGACAGCGGCAAGCTGGTGGTGCGCAGCAAGCAGATGGGCATGAACAAGGTCGGCACGCTGCGCTGGGACGGTGCGGTCGCCCAGGCACGCATGGACAACCTGCTCTCGGCCTACTACGGCAAGGAAAAGGTCCACGCGGTCCTGTCGCCATATGACGGCCTGTCCATCGGCATTTTGTCCTCGCTCAAAGGCGTCGGCTACTGCACGGCGCAGCAGCCTTGCCCGGTGGTCAGTGGGCAGGACGCCGAAATTCCTTCGGTGAAGTCCATCCTGAAAGGCGAGCAGTACTCGACGGTCTTCAAGGACACGCGCGAGCTGGCCAAGGTAACGGCCAACATGGTGGACGCCACCCTCTCGGGCAAGCAGCCCGAGATCAATGACACCAAGACCTACAACAACGGCGTGAAAGTGGTGCCCTCTTACCTGCTCAAGCCGGTGGCTGTGGATGCCTCTAACTGGAACCAGGTTCTGATTGGCAGCGGTTACTACAAAGAGTCACAAATCAAGTAACCCCGGCTGAAGGGTGAAAGCACGACGGTCCCGTGCCGGGGAGGCGCGGGACTGTTTACGCCCATGGGTGTCAATCACCTGCGGAGCGATTTTTGTACCAAAGGACAGGCATTGGAAACGATTCTCGAGATGCGCGACATCCGCAAAACCTTCCCAGGGGTGGTCGCGCTGAACAAGGTCAACCTGCGCGTGCGCGCGGGTGAGATTCATGCCATCGTCGGTGAAAACGGCGCCGGAAAATCGACCTTGATGAAAGTGCTCTCGGGGGTCTATCCGCACGGCTCCTACAGTGGGGACATCGTCTACGAAGGCCAGGAGCGCCAGTTCCTCGGCATCCACGACAGCGAGCAGCTGGGCGTCATCATCATCCACCAGGAGCTGGCGCTGGTGCCGCTGCTATCCATTGCCGAGAACATTTTCCTTGGCAACGAGACCGCACAGCGCGGCGTGATCGACTGGATGGCTGCGCATAGCAAGACACAGGCCCTGCTGAAAAAAGTGGGCCTCAAGGAATCACCCGCCACGCTGATCACGGACATCGGCGTGGGCAAGCAGCAACTGGTGGAAATTGCCAAGGCCCTGTCGAGGCAGGTCAAGTTGCTGATCCTCGATGAGCCGACGGCGAGCCTCAACGAAAACGACAGCCAGGCCTTGCTGGACCTGTTGCTGGAACTCAAGGGGCAGGGCATCACCTGCATCCTTATTTCACACAAGCTCAACGAAATTTCACGCGTGGCGGACGCGATCACCATCCTGCGCGACGGCAGCACCGTCGAAACACTGGACTGCCGTGCCGAAGCCATCAGCGAGGATCGCGTCATTCGCGGCATGGTGGGCCGTGAGATGGCTGACCGATATCCGCCGCGCCAGCCGCAAATTGGCGAGACCGTGTTTGAAGTGCGCGACTGGAACGTCTACCACCCGCTGCACACGGACAGGAAATTCATCAAAGGTGTCAGCCTGCAGGTGCGGCGCGGTGAAATCGTCGGCATTGCCGGACTGATGGGGGCGGGGCGCACAGAGCTTGCCATGAGCATCTTCGGCCGTTCGTGGGGGCGCCGCATCAGCGGCCAGGTTCTTCTGAACGGCCAGCCTGTTGATGTCGGCACGGTAGAGAAAGCCGTTCGCCATGGTCTGGCCTATGTGACCGAAGACCGCAAGGGCAACGGGCTGATATTGAACGAAGACATCCAGTTCAATGTGTCGCTGGCCAACCTCAAGGGCGTTTCAAGTGCCTCCGTCATCGACAGCGGCCGCGAATACCAGGTCGCGCAGAGCTACCGGGAAAAGCTCCGCATCCGGTGCTCAAGCGTTGGCCAGAGAGTCCTCAACCTCTCGGGCGGGAACCAGCAGAAAGTGGTGCTCGGGAAATGGCTGTTCACCAGCCCCGAAGTCCTCATCCTCGACGAGCCCACGCGCGGCATCGACGTGGGCGCCAAGTACGAGATTTACACCCTGATGGCCCAGCTCGCGGCAGAAGGGAAATGCATCATCATGATTTCCTCGGAAATGCCCGAATTGCTGGGCATGACGGACCGCATCTACGTCATGAACGAAGGCCGCTTCATCGCCGAGATGCCGACGGCCGAAGCCTCCCAGGAAAAGATCATGCGCGCGATCATGAAAGCAAGCTGAAATGAACAACGAGTCCTCCAACGCCACAGCGATTGCGGCAAAAACCGCCGCTGCCAGCGGCAAATCGCCGCTCGACTACCTGAAGCACAACTTCCGCGAGTACGGCATGCTGATCACGCTGGTGGCCATCATGGGCTTCTTCCAGTACATGACCGAGGGCACGCTCATGCAGCCCCTCAACCTCACCAACCTGGTCCTGCAGAACAGCTACATCGTCATCATGGCGCTGGGYATGCTGATGGTGATCGTGGCCGGGCATATCGACCTGTCGGTCGGTTCGGTGTGCGGCTTCATCGGCGCGCTGGCGGCCGTGCTGATGGTGGAGTACGGCTGGCATTTCGTGCCGGCCTCGCTGGTGTGCCTGCTCTGCGGCGCGCTGATAGGCGGGGTTCAGGGCTGGTTTGTCGCGTTCTTCCGCATCCCTTCTTTTATCGTCACGCTGGCCGGCATGCTGGTGTTCAAGGGGCTGGCGTTGGCGCTGCTGCAAGGCCAGTCGGTCGGCCCCTTCCCCGATTCATTCCAGATGCTCAGCTCGGGTTTCATGCCCGACCTGCTGAGCAGCGAAGGCCTGCGCATGACTTCGCTGCTGCTGGGCGTGGCGCTGGCCGCCGTGCTCGCCGTGGCCGGCATACGCGCGCGGGCCAAGCAGCTCAAGCACGGCATCCAGGCCGAGCCCGCCGCCATTTTCTTCGTCAAAACGGCGATGTTCTCGGCGCTCCTGATCTATTTCAGCTACCTGCTGGCTTCCTACAGGGGTCTGCCGAATGTGCTGATCGTGATGGCCGCGCTGATTTTCCTGTTCCACTTCATAACGGGTCGCACCACCATCGGGCGGCGCGTCTATGCGCTGGGCGGCAACGAAAAGGCCGCCAAGCTGTCGGGCATCAAGACCGAGCGCCTGGCCTTCTATACCTTCGTGAACATGGGCGTGCTGGCGGCGCTGGCGGGCCTGGTGTTCGCCGCGCGCCTGAATACCGCGACGCCCAAGGCCGGCCTGGGCTTTGAGCTCGACGTCATCGCCGCCTGTTTCATCGGCGGGGCCTCGGCCTCGGGCGGTGTCGGCAAGGTCATGGGCGCGGTGATCGGTGCGTTTGTGATGGGCGTGATGAACAACGGCATGTCCATCCTGGGCATCGGCATCGACTACCAGCAGGTCATCAAGGGCGTGGTGTTGCTGGCCGCCGTGTTTGTCGACGTCTACAACAAGAACAAGGCATGAGCCGCCCGGCCGTTTCGAAGACAAATACCGCAGCACACAGCACGGAACTTGTTCTATGACCCTGGCCACTACCGCCACTGACATCGTCCCCGTACTGGAACTCGCGGGCATCCACAAACAGTTTGCGGGCATTGACGCATTACGCGACGTGCGTTTGCGCCTGTATCCCGGTGAAATCCATGCCTTGATGGGGCAAAASGGTGCGGGCAAGTCCACCCTGATCAAGGTTTTGACCGGGGTGCTTGAAGCCAGCGGCGGCCAGATGCAGCTGGCCGGCAAACCGGTGTGGCCGGGCTCTCCCCTGGCCGCACAGCGTCTGGGCATCAGCACGGTCTACCAGGAAGTCAATCTTTGCCCCAACCTCTCCGTGGCGGAAAACATCTTCGCGGGCCGCTATCCGCGGCGCGGCATTTCGCAGGGATACCGCATCGACTGGGCCGCGCTGAATCGCCGCGCCCGCGAGCTGGTCGCGCGTGTCGGCCTGGATATTGACGTCACGCGCCTGTTGTCCAGCTACCCGGTCGCGGTGCAGCAGCTGGTTGCCATCGCGCGCGCCATCAGCATCGAATCGAAAGTCCTTATCCTTGACGAGCCGACTTCCAGTCTGGATGATGACGAAGTCCAAAAACTCTTTGGGGTGTTGCGCCGCTTGCGCGACGAGGGGCTCGCCATCGTTTTTGTGACCCATTTCCTGAACCAGGTCTACGCGGTGTCAGACCGCATCACCGTGCTGCGCAACGGCACCTGGGTAGGCGAGTGGCGGGCCAGCGAGCTGGGACCGCAGGCATTGATAGCGGCCATGCTCGGCCGGGAGCTGGCCGCCCAATCTGCCGTTACCGCGATACCTCAGGCGTTTGACGATGCCGTGCCGGCACTTCTGCAAGCCGAAGGCCTCGGCCAGGCCGGTCAACTGCAAGCTGTGGATCTGCGCGTGCGTGCCGGCGAGGTGGTGGGCCTGGCCGGCTTGCTGGGGGCGGGGCGCACGGAGCTGGCGCGGTTGTTGTTCGGCCTGGAGGCACCCGACCGCGGTGTGCTCAGGATCGACGGCCAGACGGTCACTTTTTCCAGCCCGGCGGATGCGATCCGCCACGGCCTGGCGCTGTGCCCGGAAGAGCGCAAGACCGACGGCATCGTGGCCGAGCTGTCGGTCCGTGAAAACATTGCGCTGGCGCTGCAAGCCCGCATGGGCATGCGCCGGTTTTTGTCGCGGGCCGAGCAAACCGCGCTGGCCGAACGCTTTGTCCAGGCGATGGGTATCAAGACCGCAAGTGTGGACACGCCCATCGGCCTGCTGTCAGGCGGTAACCAGCAAAAAGCCATGATCGCGCGCTGGCTCGCGACCGAACCGCGCCTGCTGATCCTGGATGAACCCACGCGCGGTATCGACGTGGCCGCCAAGCAGGAAATCATGGAGCAGATCCTGCGCCTGGCAGAAGCCGGTATGGCCGTGATTTTCATCTCTTCCGAAATGAGCGAAGTGGTTCGCGTGGCGCATCGCATTGTGGTGCTGCGTGACCGCCGCAAGGTGGGTGAGTTGCCGGCAGGCAGCAGCGAAGACACCGTCTATGAACTGATTGCAGCTGAACATGCCTGAAGAGAAACACCACCCCTCGCCTCTGGCCACTGCCATGAGGCACCGCCTGGCCTGGCCGCTCATCACGCTGTTCCTGCTGCTGGCTGTGAACACAGCGTTTAACGCCAGTTTCCTGCACGTCGAGTGGCGTGACGGTCATTTGTACGGCAGCCTGATCGATATTCTCAACCGTGCCGCGCCGCTGGTGCTGGTGTCGCTCGGCATGACGTTGGTGATCGCCACCCGCGGCATCGACATTTCCGTGGGCGCCGTGGTGGCCATTGCTGCCGCGGTGGCCGCCTGGATGATTGGCGGGTCGGTGGCAGGGAGCGTGAGCCGTTTCCCGATGCCGCTGGCAATTCTGGCGGCATTGGCCGTCGCGCTGCTGTGCGGGCTGTGGAACGGGCTGCTGGTCGCCAGGGTGGGCATGCAACCGATCATCGCCACACTGATCCTCATGGTGGCAGGCCGGGGCATCGCGCAGCTGATCACCGGCGGGCAGATCATCACCATCTATTACGCGCCGTTCTTCTTCCTGGGCAGTGGCTACCTGCTGGGCTTGCCGTTCTCGCTTTTTATCGTGGCCGTAGTCTTTGCGCTGCTATATCTGGCGGTGACGCGCACGGCCCTCGGGCTGTTCATCCAGGCTGTGGGCATCAACCCGACTGCGGCACGCGTTGCCGGTGTGCAGGCCCGGCGTCTGATGGTTGCGGCCTATGCCTTCTGCGGCTTCTGCGCGGGCATCGCGGGCTTGTTGATCAGCTCCAACGTCAAAAGCGCCGACGGCAACAATGCGGGCCAGTTGCTTGAGCTGGATGCCATCCTGGCCGTGACGCTGGGCGGTACCGCCCTCACCGGTGGGCGTTTCAGCCTCGTGGGCAGTGTCATCGGTGCGCTGATCATCCAGACCCTGACTTACGCCATCTACTCGCTGGGTGTGCCGCCCGAGATCAATCTGGTGGTCAAAGCTGTGGTGGTATTTGTGGTCATGCTGCTGCAATCGGCTGAATTCCGGGCCGAGATCGGTATCTGGATGCGGCGGCCGGCCGCGCGGGGAATGCGGCCATGAGCACAATCGTCACCCAGCCTCCCGTAGAGGAGGCCGCCGCCAGCCAACGGGCACCTGCTGCGCCGGCTTCGGGTTTTAATCCCAAATACCTGCCGCTGGCGGCCACCATATCGCTCTTCATCGCCATGGCGACCATGGGTTCGGTGCTCTACAGCGGGTTCTTTTCGGCTCAGGTGTTCCTCAACCTGCTGATCGACAACGCCTTTCTGGTCATCATCGCCGTGGGCATGACGTTTGTCATCCTGTCGGGCGGTATCGACCTGTCCGTCGGCTCCGTGGTGGCGCTGACCACCATGGTGTCTGCCGCGCTGGTGGAGCACCATGGCTGGAGTCCAGCTGCGGTGATTCCGCTGGTGCTCCTTATGGGCACGGCGTTCGGCGCCTTCATGGGTTTTCTGATTGAGCGTTTTCGCCTGCAGCCTTTCATCGTGACGCTGGCCGGCATGTTTCTGGCGCGCGGCCTGTGCTACCTGATTAGTGTCGACTCCATCAGCATCACCAACGAGTTTTACTCGGAGGTCTCGCAGCTGCGCATCCCCTTGTGGGAAGACGCCTCCCTCTCAATCAGTGCCGTGATCGCCATTGCGGTGCTGCTGGCGGCGGTGTTCATTGCACACTGCACTCCCTTTGGCCGAGCGGTGTATGCCGTCGGCGGCAACGAGCAATCGGCACTGCTGATGGGCTTGCCGGTGCGCCGCACGCTGGTGGGGGTTTACACGCTATCGGGCTTTTGCTCGGCGCTGGCCGGTGTGGTCTTCACCTTCTACATGCTTTCGGGCTACGGCTTGCACGCCACCGGCATGGAGCTTGACGCCATTGCCGCCGTGGTGATCGGCGGCACCTTGCTCAGCGGCGGCG
>NZ_JBFUGX010000119.1:0-8389 GCF_056402675.1 Polaromonas sp. P3_C2
CTGGCGTGAGGTGACCCTGGCCTCGCCGCCGTTAGCCTCGGGCGAGGCAACCCACGAAACCCACAGCGCAGTCAGCACTGGCTGAAGTCCGACAATGAGTGCCGTCAATCCCGAACCCATGCCCGACTTCACGGCAATCCAGACGCCACCCAGATAACCGGCATGCATCAACACGCCGGTCATGGCCAGATGCAGCCATTGCGCCCGGCCTTGCGGCCACGCCGCCCGGGCGAGCACGATCCAGACAAGGAAACAAGCAATCGACAGAAAATAGCGGATCGCCAGGAAAGTCAGCGGCGGCGCATAAGGCAAACCGTATTTGGCGACGATAAAGCCGGTGCTCCAGATCAGGACAAACACAGCGGGCATGGCCCGGATCAGCGCACCGGAAGAGGATGAAGAAGAGGAAGAACTCAAGAACAGAAGCCTTAGAACGGCAACACCAAGGGCAGGATTACTTGGCGCGCGCGCGGATTTCCGGGATGGCTTTTTTCAGGTAATAAATCATGGACCAGACCGTCAGGATGGCGGAGATCCAGATCAACCAGGTGCCCCACGCGTGCGTGTTGATCACGCCGAACAGCACGCCGTCAAACAGCAGGAAAGGGATGGCAATCATCTGCACCGTGGTCTTGACCTTGCCGAGCATGTGCACGGCCACACTTTTGGTCGCGCCAATCAGGGCCATCCACTCGCGCAGCGCAGAGATGGCGATCTCGCGGCCGATGATGATGAGCGCCACGAACACGTCGGCACGCTGCAGGTGCACCAGCACCAGCAAAGAGGCGCAGACCAGGAACTTGTCGGCCACCGGATCGAGGAAAGCACCAAAGGAAGAAGTCTGGTTCAGCTTGCGCGCCAGGAAGCCGTCCAGCCAGTCGGTGGCGGCAAACACGACAAACATCACGGTGGCAATCAGGTTGCGCTCCGTGGGCGCCAGGTTCAGGTAGAACACCCCCACGATCAGCGGAATCGCAACGATGCGGGTCCAGGTCATCAGCGTAGGGATGGTCAGAAACATGCCCCGATTTTGGCATGAGCCGTGCGGTGGTGCCGGATAGCGGTGCAAAGCACGCCAAAACAGTGCGTTCYGTTGCACAAATACATCTGAGCAAATTTCAAGGAACTGCTGCCCGAAACAGGGCACGCAACCGATGCGGCCTCAATGCAGGGCGCGGTAGATTTCCTCGGCCAGGTCCTTCGAAATGCCATCCACCGTGGCAATGTCTTCCGCGCTGGCCGAAGCGATGCCGCGAATGCCGCCGAAGCGCTGCAACAAGCTGGCGCGCCGCTTGGGGCCAATGCCGGCAATGTCCTCAAGCTTGCTGCCGCCCACCCGCACCTTGGCGCGCTTGGCCCGCATGCCCGTGATGGCGAAACGGTGGGCTTCGTCGCGGATCTGCGCGATCAGCATCAACGCAGCCGAATCCCGCCCTAAATAGACCTTGTCACGGCCGTCCGCAAACACGAGCTCTTCGAGGCCAACCTTGCGGCCCTCCCCTTTTTCAACGCCGGCAATCAGGCCCAGGTCCAGGCCCAGTTCTTCGAACACTTCGCGTGCCATCGACACCTGCCCCTTGCCGCCGTCGACCAGCACCAGGTCGGGCAGTTTGGCCTCCCCATTGCGTGCGGCTTCAGCCAGCCGGGTATAGCGGCGCATCAGTACCTGCCGCATGGCGGCGTAGTCGTCGCCTGGCGTGATGCCTTCGATGTTGTAGCGGCGGTATTCGCTGTTGACCATCTTGTGCTCCTGGAACACGACACAGGAGGCCTGGGTCGACTCACCGGCCGTGTGCGAGATGTCAAAACATTCGATGCGCAGCGTGTCGAGGTTGTCGAGCGGAAGATCCAGCGCCTCGGCCAGCGCGCGCGTGCGCGCCTGCTGGGAACCTTGCTCCGCCAGCAGCCGGGCCAGCTGGAGGCCAGCGTTCTTCTGTGCCATTTCCAGCCAGATGCGGCGCTGCTCGCGCGGCTGGTGAAGGGCCGTGACCTTGATCCCGGTCTGTGCGCTCAGGGCGTCCATCAGCTCTTTGTCCACCGGCTCGCTGCACACCAGGGTGGGTGGAGCCGGCACATCAATGTAATGCTGCGCAATGAAGGCTTCCAGCACCAGAGCCTCCAGGGATTTGCCCGCAGGTGCGGGCGCAGGAACCGGCGGAACACTTTCACCGGCCGCCCCGGCTTGCGCTGCCAGCCTGGCATCCGCATCGATCTCGGCATCCAGTGCCGCGACGTCGGTGGCGTTTTCCACGTGGCTCGGAAAGTACGCCCTGTCGCCCAGGTGGCGGCCGCCACGCACCATGGCCAGGTTGACGCAGGCCTTGCCGCCCTGCACTTTCACCGCCAGGATGTCGACGTCCTTGTCGCCGCCGATTTCCATGGACTGCTGGTGCAGCACCTTGGACAGTGCCGACATCTGGTTACGCAACTCTGCGGCCTGCTCAAACTCCAGCTTGTCGGCATGCACCAGCATTTTTCTCTCAAGCTCGGTCAGGATGTCCTGGGCCTGGCCTTGCAAAAAGCGCTCGGCATTGGCAGTGTCCAGCGCGTACTGCTCGGGCGACACATGACCCACACAGGGTGCGGAGCAGCGCTTGATCTGGTACAGCAGGCAGGGCCGTGTGCGATTGTTGAACACCGTGTCTTCGCAGGTCCGTAGCCTGAACACCTTTTGCAGCAGCAAGATGGTGTCTTTCACCGCCCAGGCGCTAGGATATGGGCCGAAGTAGCGGTGCTTCTTCTCGACCGCGCCGCGGTAGTAGGCAATGCGCGGGAAGACGGCGGCCGTGGGCGCAGCACCTTCTTCGGCTGGGCGCGCACCTGTCAGCTTGAGGTAGGGGTAGCTCTTGTCATCCCGGAACAGGATGTTGAATTTCGGGTTGAGCGTCTTGATCAGGTTGTTTTCGAGCAGCAGCGCTTCAGCTTCCGAGCGCACCACTGTGGTTTCCATGCGGGCGATCCTGGTCACCATATGGCCAATGCGCGTGCCGCCGTGGTTCTTCTGGAAGTAGTTGGAAACCCGTTTCTTCAGGTTGCGCGCCTTGCCGACATACAGTACACCGCCCTCCGCATCGAAGTAGCGGTACACGCCGGGCAAGGCGGGCAGCGCGGCGACTTCGCTGAGCAGTTGGGGGTCAAATTCGTGGGCTTTGGTCATGGGCTGAAATGGTGCAACTGGCCGTATTGTGGACAATCCTTTCATGAATCGCAGCCTGCAGTGGGACATTTTTTGCAAAGTCATCGACAACTTCGGGGACATTGGTGTGTGCTGGCGCCTGGCCGCTGACCTGGCCTCGCGCGGGCAAAAAGTGCGGCTCTGGGTGGACGATGCCTCAGCATTGACATGGATGGCCCCCGGGGGCTGTGAAGGCGTGCAGGTATTTCCGTGGCCCTCCGGTGAACAACCCCTGGACCTGGACGCCGCAAGGCTCGCCGGGCAGCCCTGCGATGTGCTGGTTGAGGCCTTCGGCTGTGAAGTTGCTCCTGTTTTCATAGCGGTTTGCGCTCGCCAGCATTGGGCTGGAGGCCAAAAACCCGTATGGATCAATCTCGAATACCTGTCTGCCGAGGACTACGTGGAGCGCTCCCACGCCATGCCGTCGCCGGTACAAAGCGGTCCGGCCGCCGGCTGGACCAAGTGGTTTTTCTACCCGGGCTTCACGGCTGGTACCGGCGGGCTGCTGCGCGAGTCAGGCCTGCAGGACAGGCAAGCAGGCTTTGACCGCGCAGGCTGGTTGAAAACCTACGGAATCCACTGGGGCGGCGAAACCCTGGTGTCCCTGTTTTGCTATGAGCCCCCCGCGCTCGAAGGCCTGCTGGCGCAATTTTCAGAACATGGCTTGCAGGGCAAACCGGTGCATCTGCTGGTGGCTGCGGGGCGTGCCGCAAATGCCGTTCGCACCCTGCTTGACGATCAAAATCGGCTGCAGCCCAATAAGGACGGGCGCAAGCAGCTATCAATTTCATACCTCCCCCTGCTGACGCAAACCGGCTTTGACCACCTGCTCTGGGCCTCGGACCTGAATTTTGTGCGCGGGGAGGACTCGGTGGTGCGGGCGCTTTGGGCCGGCAAGCCTTTCGTCTGGCACATCTATCCGCAGCATGACGGCGCCCACCTGGCCAAACTGCAGGCCTTCCTGGACATGCTCCAGGCGCCCCCCTCCCTGCGGGCTTTTCACGCCGCCTGGAACGGCAAAACAGCGTCGCCACCCACCGTCGGCGGCCTGGCGTCCTTCCCCATTGACCTGCCGGCCTGGCAAGCAACAGCCCAAGCGACCCGTTCCCGCCTCATGGCCCAAGACGACCTGGGGACACGGCTGCTCGGTTTCGTGACAAAAAAACGTTAAAATCATAGGCTTTGCAGAACAGCCTGAAGGTCGACCAGACTTTGGCGTCCTGCACAACCCGCCGCGGAACCTGCACACCGGTGCAAGCGTTTAGCGGCCTACCTCAGTAAAACTGCTATGAAAATCGCTCAAGAAATCCGCGCCGGCAACGTCATCATGAACGGCAAAGACCCGATGGTGGTGCTCAAGACCGAATACAGCCGCGGCGGGCGCAATTCCGCCACCGTGCGCATGAAGCTCAAAAGCCTGGTCGCCAACTTCAACACCGAAGTCGTGTTCAAGGCCGACGACAAGATCGACCAGATCGTCCTCGACAAAAAGGACTGCACCTATTCCTACTTCGCAGACCCGCTGTATGTCTGCATGGACTCCGAATACAACCAGTACGAAGTCGAAGCGGAAAACATGGGCGATTCGCTCAATTACCTGCAGGACGGCATGGAACTGGAAGTCGTGTTCTACGACGGCAAGGCCATCTCGGTTGAACTGCCCACCAGCGTGCAGCGCGAAATCACCTGGACCGAACCCGCCGTCAAGGGCGACACCTCCGGCAAGGTTCTGAAGCCTGCCAAGATCGCCACCGGCTTTGAAATCGGCGTGCCCATCTTTGTGGCGCAAGGCGACGTGGTCGAAATCGACACCCGCACCGGCGAGTACCGCAAGCGCGTGTAATCCCGCTTCTGCCTCTTTCATCTCCCTCAAAAGGCTCCTTACGGAGCCTTTTTGCTTTGCGCGGCCTCCAGTCCCCGAAAAGCACCCTCCCCACCTGATCGTTCACAATAAGCTTATGGAACAAAAACAAGATTTATCCGTCAGCCGCCTGGCCAACGCCTGGGCTGAACTGCAGGCCCATGCACGGGAAGGCACACCGCTGGAGGCCGACGCCTCACGGCTGGCATTTGCCGACCCGGAGTTTTTGCTGCGGCGTGAAACACGCGGGATCCGCTTCCAGCTGGAACTGCTCAAGCCCGACCTGGAACAGCAGGCCCATGGCATTGAAAATACCGTGGTCGTTTTCGGCAGCGCCAGGTTTCGCAGCGAGGAAGATTCCGTCACCATGGTGGCCGAAGCCGAGGCAGGCGGGGATGCCGAAACCATAGACCGCGCGCGCAAACTGGCCCGCAATGCCCACTATTACGAAAAAGCCCGCGCCTTCGGCAAGCTCGTGGCGCAGTACAGCGAGACAAAACCGCCCGAGACCAAGCTCTTCATCTGCACCGGCGGCGGCCCGGGCATCATGCAGGCGGCCAACCGGGGTGCGCACGAGGCCGGCGGGCTCAGTGTGGGCCTGGCGATCGCCCTGCCCATGGAAGAAGCGGCCAACCCTTATGTGCCGCCTGAGCTGTCATTCAAATTCCACTACTTCGCGCTGCGCAAGATGCACTTCATGATGCGCGCCAAGGCGCTTGTGGTGTTTCCGGGTGGTTTCGGCACGCTCGACGAACTGTTTGAAGTCATCACGCTGGTACAGACCCGCAAGGCCAAACCGGTGCCCATCATTCTTTTTGGCAGCAGCTACTGGAAACGCCTGCTCAACACCGACATGCTGGTGGAAGAAGGCGTGATATCGCCCAACGACCTCAAGCTCTTTCAGTACGTGGACGACGCACAGGTCGCCTGGGACCTGATCAAGGACTTTTACCGTCTGTAGGCCCGGTTTCGGGATGGTGCCCGCCATGGGCAGACATGCTGTCCTTGAGCAGCCACGCCGCGCGTGAACCCGCGCCGACCATGGCCCCGGTGACCCAGAAGACCCCGCCGATTCCCATCAGCGCGCCGGCAGATCCAAACAACATGGGCATCACCACGCTGGACGCATTGATCGCCATCAAGCGCAGCCCCAGCGCTTCGCCGTGGCGCGCTTCCGGTGTGATCTGGTGCAGCATGCTCATCACCATGGGTTGCACCATGCCCAGCGCAAGGCCCAACAGGATGGAGCACAGGCCCATGCCGATCGCCGAATGCATCAAGGGGTAGATGCCGAACAGTGCGGCTGTCGCCAGCATGGAGACCGCCAGTACCTTCCACTCGCGCAGATGGGCCGCCACCAGCGGCATCACCATGCGGATCAGGGCCGCGGCTACCGCAAACGATCCCAGGATGGTGCCTATGACCGAAGCACTGATGCCGCGCTCAAAACCCAGCACCGGCACCACAAAAGTATGGACGTCCCAGCAGGACGACAAAAACCAGTTCACCAGCATGAGGCGGCGAAAGTCGGCCTGGCGCAGCAAATCCCAGGCCTTGGGCTGCACCCCGCCGCTGGCGGCGATCACCGGAGGGAGCTCCCGCGTCTTGCGCACCAGGAACCAGCAGGCCAGCGGCAGGATCGCCATCAACAAAAACGCCGCCCGGTAGCCGGAAGTACTGCCCGGCACGGCGCCCACATGGTCGATCAGCAGGCCGGCGGAAAAAGGCCCGATGAAATTGGACACCGCCGGACCGATGGCTAGCCAGCTGAACACCTGGCGCAACTCCAGTGCGCCGACCGCCGCACGGCCCACGTGGCGCTGCAGGGAAATAACTGCCGCGCCGGTGGCGCCGCCCGTGAGCAGCGCCGCCAGACACAGCACCGGGAACACCGGAAAGGCCACCGCAGCCCCGGCTCCCAGCACCGCAGCGAACACGCTATACCGTATCGGGCGCCTGAGACCATGCCGGTCGGCGAAACGGCCGGCCGGCAGCGCCAGGAAGACTTGCGTCAGAGCGAACAACGCAAGCAGCACTCCCACCGCCGCAGGGCTGTAGCCCTCGCGCAGCGCCAGCAGGGGCGCCGCCATGCGCGTGCCGGCCATGCAGGCGTGCAGGCAGATCTGCGCCACGATAAGGCGTGCAAGTTCAGGCGTCATGACGCACAGCTCATGCGGTGCGCATCAAATGTTGTCCAGGTCTTTGTCAAGCGGATCCAATGGAAGCAGGCGGGCAGAATCGATTTCCGGGAGCGCTTCGACATTGCGCAGGGCTTTGCCCATGACACGGCTGCGCTGCTCGGCGCTGCTCAGCGTGTTGAGCACGGTTTCGGTTTGCGACTTGACCTTGGCCAGCACGTCGCCGAACTTGCCGAACTCTGTCTTCACCGCACCCAGCACCTGCCAGACTTCGCTGGAACGTTTTTCCAGCGCCAACGTGCGAAAACCCATCTGCAGTGAATTGAGCATGGCCAGCAGCGTTGTCGGGCCGGCCAGCGTGACACGGTGGTCGCGCTGCAGGAATTCCATCAGGCCGGGCCGGCGCAGCACTTCGGCATAGAGGCCCTCGGTCGGCAAAAAAAGAATCGCAAAATCGGTGGTGTAAGGCGGGTCTATGTATTTCTCGGAGATCGACCTGGCCTCCAGCCGTATGCGCGTCTCCAGCGCCTTGCCGGCGATTTCAGCGCCCAGCACATCGGCGCGCTGTTGCGCGTCCAGCAGGCGCTCGTAGTCTTCGCTCGGGAATTTCGCGTCAATGGGCAGCCACAGAGGTTCACCCGAATCAGACCGACCTGGCAGCTTGATGGCGAAATCGACCGGGTTCTTGCCACCACGGCGGGTAATGACCTGGGCCGCATACTGGTCGACGGTGAACACCTGTTCCAGCAGCGCCGATAGTTGCGCTTCGCCAAAAATGCCGCGCGTTTTCACATTGGTGAGCAAATGCTTGAGGTCGCCCACGCCCTGCGCCAGCGTCTGCATTTCGCCCAGGCCCTTGTGCACCTGTTCGAGCCGGTCGGCTACCTGCTTGAAACTTTCGCCCAGGCGCGTCTCCAGCGTCGTCTGCAGTTTCTCGTCGACCGTCTTGCGCATCTCGTCGAGCTTGGCCGAATTGGTTTGCTGCAGTTGCGCCAGCTGTTTTTCCAGGGTCTCGCGCACTTCACCCATGCGCCTGGCGTTCGACTCGCTGACGGACTGCAGCTGAGTGGTCAGGGTATCCGACAGCGTTTTTTGCAGCAGGGTGAGTTGCTGCGAAAACGCGTCAATTTGCGTGTTCTGCGTGCGGATCGCTTCGGCGCTTTGCTGCACCAGCGTTTGCTGGAAGGTGGCGAAAGTAGTCGCCAATTCCTGCCG
>NZ_JBFUGX010000120.1:0-8360 GCF_056402675.1 Polaromonas sp. P3_C2
CATTGTCCCCACGATCAAACGCAAGCAATGACCTGACACCCGGCAGGTTCTTGAGAGTTTCAATGCCCACCGCACCAGGTCCGTACTGCTTTACGGCGCGACCAAAATCACTCATAGGCTCGTAGTTGCTATCGCTCGGAATAGCCCCCTCAGCCTTCAATCGGGTGAACTCGCTGTAGCCTATCAAATCCCCAACAGCACCGCCGATAGCAATGGTGCCATTGACAATATCCGGGACTAAACCTTTGCCGGTTTTCGCATAGTCCGCACCCACCACCCATTTTGCAGTCTTCCCTGCAGCAGACAGGACATCATCCAGCGTTATCGGTCGATCTAGCGGAATAGCGGGATGTGACAAGTATCGATCCATAAGATCCACTGGGTCGTCATAGTTACGCCAGCGATCCGGGCCTGCCTCACGCGCAATGGCATCCGCTTGACGTTTTGCAAAGTAGGTCCCGCCCATGGCCCCACGRCCGGCCACCTCTGGCGATACCACTACACCAGCCAAGGTTGTATCGTCGGGTATTTGTAAAACTTGACCTGCACCAAGATCGTGGCGAGAGGCCAGCCCGTTGTATTGGGCAAGTTTGTCCAGATACGCTGCGTCGTTCCGACCCGTAATACCTGACAGAGTTTGACCAGTCTTGACAGTATGAGTTGGCGGCGCGCGATAGTTGTCGCTTTGAAGATCCATCCCGTTGATATCGTCCAGGCCACCCAACTGGTCCCCCTGCGCTACGTAGATTGGATTGGCTGCCCGTCTATTAGCTACGTCCGCAGCCCAACTCTCACCCCCATTCCACGGCTCATTGTTACTGCCTCCCCCAACTGTCTGGTCGTAACCCACCGTACTTGATTCCAAGTTGTCTCGGAACGCCGAGCCCAACGCATTCCCGAATGCATCCGTCGCAATCTGCTGCACGGCAATCCTACCGCCCCGGGCAATGGCGGTGGCCGTGCCTGCGGCCAAGCCGGTCAACATTCTTGCCGCAAAGGGGTTGATATTCGTCTTGCCGAGCCTCTCGCCAACCTCAAAACCCACACCGGCACCCACGGCGCTGGCAGCCACACCACGCCAATCAAAATGGTCTTGCAAACCGGTCGCGACAGACACACCTTGCGTTATCGCATTGCCAACGGCCRAACGCACCATGACATTGCCGAGGCTGCCGGCTTGTCCGCCCAGTGGCGCAAAGCCTGACAGGGCACCGCCTACCCCGCCACTGATCGCGGCCAAGGCAACGCCATCCCAGTTGAAATCCTGCTGCATGCCGGTGGCAATGCCAACAGCCTGACCGGCAATGGAGCCAATCGCGCTGCCAATCGCGCCGGCTGCAACAGCGACACCTATTCCTGCGGCGCCTCCCAGAACGGCACCACCGGCGGCCAATGTTGCTCCAAATGTGGTGGCTCCAGCGGTCCCAAAGGCAACACCGCTCGTTGCAGCAGCGGTTGCCGCTGCCGAGCTCCCCAGCGCGCCAGAGGCCGCCATAGCGCCAGCGGTATAAATTGCGGCCACCACGACGATGGCAATGACAAGGACCTGCCCAAAGAAGCCGCACCCGTCATCGCCGCTCTGCGCCGCAGGCGGCGGAGGCGTCGGCAGGTTGGGCGTGGTGTCGCCCACGATCGCGCTCGGGTCGTAAGGCTTGAAGGTATTGGCGTTGTTGTTGATGGTCCCGACCCGGTTGGGGATGGTCAGGGTCTGGCCTATCCTCAGGTCGCTGTCGCTGGCCAGGCCATTGGCTTCGGCGATGCGGTACCAGAGCGAGCTGTCGCCGTAGGCGCCCCTGGCAATGCTTTGCAGGGTGTCGTTGGGCGCCACGATGTAGGTGCCCGGGCTGGGCTTGGGATAGCTGCCGTTGATGGGCTGGTAGCCGAAGTTGAAGTCCACCACGTTGGCGCCATTGGAGGCATTGCCGTAGCGGCCCAGCACTTCGCCCGCAACGATGAGCTGGCGCTGAACCTGGCCGTTCTGGGCGGTGTACAGGGCCTTGCCCGACGCATCATTGACGAAGTTGCGGTTGACAGCGCCGTTGGTGCTGTCGGTGATGGCCGTCAGGTTGCCGTTGACGTCGTAGTAGCTGCTGGTGGTGCCGGCCGAGAAGTAGGTGCTGGTGCCGTAGACACTGGCTTCCTTGTAGCCGTCAAAGCGGTTTTGCGCGTAGCTGTAATAGTTGGTGTAGGCCGTGCCTTCGTAGTTCTGCAACGCGTAGCTTTGTAGGTTGCCTGCGGCGTCATAGCTGGTGTAGTTGATGTCGTACTTGGCGCCGTTGTCGCTGCGCAGCACACGCTGGTACAGCATGCGCCCGTTGGCATCAAAGCGGTTGATGCGGGTTTCGCTGCCGCTGGCGCCTGATGCGCCGCCTGTGAGGGCATTGACATAGCCTACCGGCAGGGTGCCTGCGGGGCCCGTCTGCAGAACGCGGCCGGCTCCGTCGTRGTAGCGATAGTCCAGGTGCACACCGTCGCGCACCACGCCCATCAGGCGGTTCAGGCCGTCGTAGCCGTAGGTCTCGACGGTGGTGCCCTGGTTGGCGTAGTAGTCGGTCCGGTAAATCGGCGTGTAGCCGACGACACCCCAGGTCGTGATCAGATTACCCGACTCGTCATAGGTGTAATTTCCCGATTCATCCAGCACGGGGATGGCGCCATAGACGGCGTCGTAGTGATCGACCACCTGGCCAGAGGTAACACGGTTGCCATAGTAGGTATCACTCATCCGGTTTCCGCTGCCGTCGTAGGTGATGCGGTGGCCTGTGGTGCCCAGGTTGCCGGCGGCATCGACCGCATCGACCACGGTCTGCCGGTTCATGGCGTCGTACTGGAAGTAGCGGTCCGCATCCACCGCGCCGCCCCCGTTGATGACGTGGGTCTGGATACGGGTACGGTTGCCCATCTTGTCGTATTCCAGGTTGATGAAGGCGCGGGTGTCGCCCACCCAGCGCAAGCGGCCCAGCGCGTCATAGGCCATGGAGTTGTCCTGGTAGGTCACCCCGCCCTGCACCACTTTTTCGCGTACCGAATGGCCACCCAGGTCCCACGCATAAGTGGTGACCTTGCCCATTGCTGCGTCAGTGTTACGGACCAGCTGGCCGGCAGCGTCGTAGGCGTATTGCAGGTTCTGGCCGCGGGTGCTGGTCTGTGAAACCAGCTGGCGCGCATTGTCGTAGGCATAGGTGAATTTGGCGCCGCCCAGATCGGTGTGGCTGTAAAGCTGGCCGAAGTAGTCGTAGTTCCAGGTGGCGCTGTTGGTGTTGGCGTCAACCTCGGCCGACTTGCGGCCGCGCAGGTCAAAGGTGGCCTTGACGGTCTGGCCCAGGGGCTGGCGGGTCGCCACGACGTTGTCGAGCATGTCGTAGGCGTAGCTCAATGTCTCGTTGTTGCCATTGGTCGAGGTGAGCTTGCGGCCCGCCTGGTCCCAGGTGCTGGTCTCGGTGATGGCGCGGGTGTTGACATACGCCAGCCAGTTGGATGCGCCTACGGTGTACACAGCCTCTGTTGGCCGCACCGTGCTCAGCAGGCGGTTGAGTTTGTCGTAGTTAAAGGTGGTCACAAACGCGCGCGCGTCCCTGACCTGTACCTTGTTGCCGAAAACGTCATACCGGTAACTCACCACGCCCGCATCGGCATGGGTTTCCTTGACGAGGTTGCCGGCGGCGTCAAACTCCTGCAGGTTGCTGTTGCCACGTGCGTCTGTCATGGCCAGTTGCCGGCCCATGCGGTCGTAGTAAATGGCGGTGACAGGGCTGGCCGCACTCTGGTTTCCGTCGGTATCGGCCTGGCTCTGGCGCACGATCTGGTTGTTGGCGTTGTAGCTGTAGGTGGTCTTCCAGCCCGGGGCCCGCGGGTCGTTGATCTCGAGCACATTGCCCCAGCGGTCGGTCTTCTGGTTGACGACCGGCCGGCTCCACTGGCTGGTGCCCGCCGTTGCCGCGGACACCGGCACAGGCAACCAGCCCGAGCTGGTTGTGGCACCGCCGGAAACCGTTGTCAGCACCTGGTATTCATAGGCCGCGAGGTTGCGCGTTCCGGCGTCATAACGCAGTGCGTCGCCGAAGTTCACAAGGCTGACAGTCTCAACCGGTGTGGTGGCGCCAGCCGGGCGCAACTGCAGCTGCAGCGTGGTCGACGCATCTGTCGGCGCCGTCAGCTCAATGCTGCTGCCGTTGGTGCCGAAACTGCTGCGGTCGGTGATGAGCCGCCAGTTGCCCTGGTAATCTTTTTTGTACAGGCGCATGCGAGTCACAGCAGAAAGGCCACCCACCACGCCGGAGTCGACCCAGCTCATGGTCATGCCGCTGGGAGCCTGGTCCCCGGTCAAAGTGCGGGTAATGCTGGAGGCGACCGCGCCCACATATGAGCTGGTCCCAATGACGTTGCCGGATTCGTCCTTGGCGGGGGTATACGTGCCGTCTTCACCATAGACCATGGTCTGGCCCGACACGTAGGTGTAGGGCTGGGTCACGTAGTCAATCGTGACCTGAATATCGCCACCGCCGAGATTGGCCAGAGACGACCAGCTCAGGTAGACGTTGTTGCTGCCGTACCAGCCGGTGCTGTTGCCATTCCAGTCGTATGCGGGATAAGAAACGGAGGCAATGCCCGCGTTGGCCTGGTTCGCACGGACGGCCACACCGCCCTGGCTTGTCAGGCGTTCGGCCTGGAGTTGCTGGGTGACGTGGCCGAGCGCGTCATACTGCACGTCGGTGCGCCGGACATCGGCCAGGCCGGCTACCTGGTCAGCGCTCGTATACGCCAGCAGATTCAGGTTGCCGCGGCCGGAGCCCGCGCTGCGGATATCGGCCGTCTGGTTACCCTGCAAATCGTACAGAGAAACCTTGGCGATACCGTCACCGCTGTTGGTGCGCCAGAGACGGCCAGCGCTGTCGTAGTCGAAGTACTCTTCGCGCCCGCCATTGATGCCCTTGCGCGTCATCTCGCCGAAGGCGTTGTATTCGACGGCGGTGTCCACCACGCCGGCCTGCGCCTGGTTGACGGTGGTGATGCCGGAACCGTTTGCCTGCGCCGGGCTGCCTTGCCACTTCATGGCCCAATTGCCGACCGCATCCTGCTGCCACACGCGTATGGTGAACAGCTGCGAGATACCGCCGTCGACGGAGCTGGCATTGCCCCACGCCAGCGTCACGCCGCCAGCCGCATTGGCCGCGTTGAAGTCGCGCGTCACACTGGCCGCGTGAGAATAGCCGCCGTCGAAAAGAAGAACGCCGTTTTCATCGCGGCCGATGTACTGGGGTACGGCCACGGTCTGGTAATCCAGCTGGACCCGCACAAGGCCGCCGCCGGCGTCAATCAGCGACGACCAGCCGAGTGTTGCGCTATTGCCGGCGCCTGTCAGCGCATAGGCGCCGCTTTCGTCATAGGTAACGTAGGTGTAGGTATCCGAGGAAAACCCCGTTGTCAGGCCGCTCTGCAGCACCGTGGTGGAGGCAGGATCGATGACGTGGGTCTGGCGGCCCAGCTTGTCATATTGGTAGACGCGGAATTTGGTCCTGGYGACGCCGTCATTGCCGGTGACGGCTTGCCACTCCTTGGCGATGTTTCCGTGCGCGTCGTAGGAGCTGTAGTGGTTGTAGCCCAGTGCGTCGGTCACCTGGGTGGCATGGCCCGAACGGTCGTACGCGGCCAGCGTCGTACGGTCAGAGCCGGATGCCGCGCCCTGCGTGAACGCTGTGGCGGTCGCCACTGCCGCGCCGTTGGCGAGTTCCACCTTGCTGACCACGTTGCCATAGGCATCGCGGCGGAACAGCGTGAGCGGTGTGAGGACCACGTTGGTGCCCGGCGTGACCACGTCGATGCGCGAGGGCTCGGCCACCGCTGTCACGCGACCCATCGCGTCGTAATAGCTGTAAGTGGTGGCGCCGGTGGCGTCAGTGGTGGCCGTCTTGTTGCCGACGGCGTCATAAAGGTAGCTGGTGACCGCGTTCCCGCGCACGCCGGTGGTGCTGGCGGTGGAGACGCTGTACAGCACATTGACGCGCGTGTCCGACAGCTTGCGGTTGCCGCGGTCAAAAATCGAGGTCGTCTTGCGGTCGTCGTTGGCGGAAACAACAGGAGCCGGCGCCGCGGTGTGAGCGACGGAGCTGTTCCAGCCCACGATGGCGCTGGCGTACTCGGTACGGTCCACGACATTGCCGGCTGCATCGAAAGCCTGCGTCGTCAGGTAACCCAGGGCATCGACGATGGCCGTCTGCCCTCCCCGGGTGTCATAGAAATACTCCGTCGCGGTCCAGGTGTCGGTGACGGCATTCTTGAGCAAAGCGACACGGCTGAGGTCGCCGAAGGCGTTGTAGCTGTTGCGCGTGGTCTTGCCTGCGGTGAAATACTGCGCGCCCGCGGTGGCTGTTGAATCGTAGGCGTAGCCCTGTGGCTCAATCACCTTGGTGACGCGGCCCAGGCGGTCGTACTCGGTCAGCAGAATGCGGTCGGTACTATGGCTGAAGCCGACCGCGGCCAGGGCGGTGCCGATCTGCGTGCTGCTGAGCCGCGCGGGGTTGCCGGTGAGCAGCGTGGTGGCCGAACCGTAACGCGTCAGCGTGGTGACTTCGCCCCAAGTGTCGCGCGCATAGCCCGTCACAAAGCCGAGGGCATCGACGTCATAGCTGAGACGGCCGAGCCTGTCGTAGGCCTTGTAGCTCATGGCGCCGGCGACGTCGCGGTTGGCGACGGCATTGCCAAACACGTCGTAAGTGGTCTGACTGCTCAGCGTCTGCAGGGTTTCAGTGCGGGTGGCAAGCCCGGTGGCGCCGTTGACGGTGACGTTGTCGCCAGCAGCGTTGTAGACCGAAACCGGCGGAAAGATCGTCTTGACCTGGCGGCCAACAGCGTCGTACTCGTAACTGGTGGTGCGCTCTTCGGCGCGACCCAAGGCTTCGGTACGCGACAGCAGGTTGCCCAGCGCGTCGTACGTCATGCGGGTCACGATGCTGGCGTTGCCGCTGAGCGCGGGGTTGACTTCCAGCTGGCCGGTCGTGGCATTGACCTGCAGGCCGGTCACCGCAACCTGGGGGGAGGTCTCGGTGACGAGACGGCCGGCCGCGTCGTAGCCGTAGTTCCAGGTGGCGCCGTTCTTGTTGGTGAACGTGAGCTTTTCACCGATGGCGTTGTAGGTATTGGATTCGGTGAAGCCCAGGGCATCGGTGCTACTGGTCAGGCGGCCCGCGGCGTCATAGACGAAGCTGCTGCTGCGGTCATTCGCGGCCGAAGCAACGATGGCCCCTGCGATCGCGGTGGCCGTGCTGGCCGTTGCTGCCGGTATGGCCAAGGCATATTCGGTCACACCCTTGATGGCGCCGTTGCCGTCGTACACCGTCTTGCGGACATAGCCCAGGGCGTCAACACCGTAGACCTGGCGATTGCCGGCGTCGAACGCGCGCTTTTCCACGCGGTCGTTCGCCGCGCTGGCCACCACCAGCAGCGCGACGGCGGAGGTCGAAGCCACGGCCGGCAGGGTCGACACGTCCACCAGCGCGGCATAGCGCCGGGTCTGCACGGCATTGCCGGCGACGTCAAACGTGGTTTCGGTCGCGGCCCCACCGGCATCGATGCGGAAAACCTGGCGATTCGCCCGGTCGTAGGCAAAGCGCTCGATGCGGTCGTTGGCGGCACTGGCAACCACGGCGGCCTGAATCGTGTCGGCATCCGGCGTGGTTGCGGCCACGGGCGGCGTGACGGCTGTTGCATAGGCCAGCCTTTGCGCCACATTGCCGTTGGCGTCGTAAATGAATTTCGTCACGCCGCCCAGCGCGTCGACGCTGAAGGTCTGGCGGTTGGCCTTGTCATAGGCCAACACGGTGATGCGGTCGGCGGCGCTGGCCGTGACGCTGGCCGGCGCGGCTGAGGCGGCGATGGCCGTGGCGTACTGGATGGTCTTGACGGTGTTGCCGTTGSWGTCGTAGACCTGCTTGACGACGGCGCCKGTTCCGTCGACGGASAGCACRGCGCGGCCRAGCTGGTCGTACACRGTGCGCAGGCGCTGATCGTGTGCGGCATCGGCSRCCGGYGCGGGCRKSGTRCCMGCCACCCAGGCRCYRCCACCGGACATCGCSACRCGGTTKGCATARGCCACGCGCTCAATGACGTTGCCRGCCGCGTCATACACGTACTTGACCACCTCGCCCAGGGCGTTGACCGTGGCCGTGAGCCGGCCGTCCCTGTCGTAGACGCGGTTCTCCACCAGGTCCGAGCCCGCGGCGGCAAGCACCCTGGCCTGGATTTGCGCCACGCTGGCGGCCGCCGGCAAGCCGGCCATATCCGCCGGTGTGATAGCCGTTGCATAGACCGTGGTCTTGACGACGCGGCCTTCCGCGTCAAAGCCGCTCTGCCTGACGTTGCCC
>NZ_JBFUGX010000121.1:0-8347 GCF_056402675.1 Polaromonas sp. P3_C2
CCCGAGAGCACACCGATCTTGGCGTCCCAGGGCGGCAGGCGCAGCGCGTCGGCGGCGATTTCAAGCTGGTGCTCGGAATCGGTGCCGGCGGTGGCGATGATGGCTTCCAGGCGGGCCTGCTCGGCGGCCAGCGCATCGAAGTCGGCATCGGGCTCCCCGTAAGCCGTGTACACAGCTTCGAGCTGGGCCTTGGCGGCGAATACCGCGCCCATGCCGGCTTCCACGCTTTCGCGTACCGTGTGCTCGGGGTCCAGCTTGGGTTCCTGCGGCAGGTAGCCGATGTTCAGGCCCGGCATGGGAGTGGCTTCGCCCTCGATTTCCGTGTCCAGGCCGGCCATGATCTTGAGCAGCGTGGACTTGCCGGAACCGTTGGTGCCCAGCACGCCGATCTTGGCGCCCGGGAAGAAGCTGAGCGACACCTCTTTAAGGATATGGCGCTTGGGCGGCACGATTTTGCCGACCTTGTTCATAGTAAATACGTACTGAGCCATCAGGATTAACTTTGGTAAAAATGAAAACAATGCAGGAAAACGGGCTGCTTGCCGCCTGTACATGCTATTTCTACAGGCTGTCAGCAGGCTTTCTTGCGGGCTGGAACGACACGCCGCGCCTGGGCGCAAACGCCTTTTGGCAAAGCGTGTTTTATGCGTGAATGCCTCCATTATCGTTGCTGTGCGACAATACAGGCGTTGYTGGCTCCAGTTGCCTTCAACATTTGGGCACATCCGGGTACCGCTTCAAGTGGCTGCTTACGATGTAAAACGTAATGTTTAGGGCCCACTTTCTGACCCCATCTGCCTTTGACTGGCGGGTTTGCCTTTCAACAAGGCACCCAACAGGCCGATCTAAAGCGCCACACAGGCGCAACATCATGACATTTGAAGAATTGAATCTGGCTCCGGCCATTCTGAAGGCCGTGCTCGAGCAGGGCTACGACACCCCCACCCCCATCCAGACCCAGGCGATCCCCGCCGTGCTCAAAGGCGTGGACCTGCTGGGCGGCGCCCAGACCGGCACCGGCAAGACCGCAGCTTTCACGCTGCCCCTGCTGCAGCGCCTTTCCACCGAAGCGCGCCTGACCAACCGCCGCGGCGTCAACGCCGTACGCGCCCTGATCATGACCCCCACCCGCGAGCTCGCGGCCCAGGTCGAAGAAAGCGTCCGCACCTACGGCAAATACACCGACCTCACCTCCATGGTGATGTTCGGCGGCGTCGGTATGGGCGCCCAGATTGAAAAACTGCGCCGCGGCGTCGATATCCTGGTCGCCACTCCCGGCCGCCTGCTGGACCACGCGAGCCAGGGCACGCTGGACCTGAGCCAGGTACAGATCCTGGTGCTCGACGAAGCCGACCGCATGCTGGACATGGGCTTTATCCACGACATCAAAAAAGTGTTGGCCCTGGTGCCCAAGCAAAAACAATCGCTGCTGTTCAGCGCGACCTTCAGCGATGAAATCCGCGAGCTCGCCAACGGCCTGCTGAAGAACCCCGAATCCATCCAGGTCACGCCGCGCAACACCACGGTGCAGCGCATCACGCAGACCATCCATCCCGTCGGGCGAGCCAAGAAAAAAGCGCTGCTGACCCACATCATCAACGAGCACAACTGGAGCCAGGTGCTGGTGTTCACCCGCACCAAGTTCGGCGCCAACAACGTGGCCGAACACCTGACCAAAAACGGCATCCCCGCGATGGCGCTGCACGGCAACAAGAGCCAGACCGCCCGCACCCAGGCCCTGGCCGATTTCAAGAGCGGAACGATTCGCGCCCTGGTGGCCACTGACATCGCCGCCCGCGGCATCGACATCGACGAGTTGCCGCACGTGGTGAACTACGAAATCCCGAACGTGAGCGAAGACTACGTGCACCGCATCGGCCGCACCGGCCGCGCCGGGAACAGCGGCGAAGCCGTCAGCCTGGTCTGCCTCGATGAAGAAGGCTTCATGCAGGACATCGAGCGCTTCACCAAGCAGAACATCGAAAAAATCGTGGTCCCCGGCTTTGAAGCCGAAGCCGGCGAGCGCGCCGAGCCGCTGGCCATGGGTCGCCAGACCATCTGGGGTGGCCTGGGCAAGCCGCCAAGCCGCGACGTGATGCAGGCTGCCGCCAAAGCAGCCCGTACTGAAATGATGCAGCGCATTCGCGACACCAAGGGCGCACAGCCCGCGCGGGGTGCAGGTGGCGGTAACGGCGGCGGCAATGGCGGCGCGCGCGGACGCGGTCCCGCAGGCGGCGGCAACGGTGGTGGCGGTAACGGCGGCGGCAGCGGCCGCGGTCCCCGCACACCCAACCCCGGCCAGCCACGACAGGCTTCGGGCTACTCACAGAACGGCCAGCCGCCACGCCAGCAGGCGCAGCGCCCGCCGCGCGACGACCAGCAGCCACGCGCACCCCGCAGCGAGCCGAGGGAGCCGCGCAACGACTTTGACAACCAGCAACCCGCCAGCCACGCCTCCTCGGGTTTCCCGTCCTCCGGCCAGCCCACGGGCGGCAACCGCGGCAACTACCGGGGCGGCAACCGCTCTGGTGGTGGTAATGGCGGCGGTGGTGGCGGCGGCGGCCGGGGCAACGGGCCCCGCCGGCCTGGCGGTCCCGGCTCGTTTACCGGCCGCTAAGCGCTAACGGCGGCGATCCCACTGCGTGGGTGCCGCCATGCAACTGTCCGGCGCGGCATAAGGCTGCAAAAGGCCAATTCCGCACCTCAGGCTCAAGCTGCTTTCAGCTGCTTGGCCGGATTGCTCAGTTTGGGCAAACGGCGCCGCGAACCGAGCACCAGCTCGATATCCTCGTGCGCGCCGTCAATCAGCACCAGAATGGCTTTTTCGGCCTTGGCCGGGTTGCGCGCGATCACCGCATCCAGCACCGCCCGGTGCAGCGGCAGGGAGCGCTTGGGCCCGTCCTTGCGGATGGTCGAAATTTCAAAGCTGGTGCGCAGCAAGGCACTGAGCGCCTTGCTCATCTGGACCAGCATGCGGTTGTGCGCGGCACGCAGCAGGCCCTGGTGAAAACGCAGGTCGTAGGTGACGTAGTCGCCGCCGCCTTCCACGGCGCGCTTCATACCGGCATAGGCATCCTCGATCCCGGCGATCTCTTCCGCGGTGGCCCGCTCGGCGGCCATGCGCACGGCGGCTGGTTCCACCAGGCGCCGCAGTTCCAGCAGGTCACGTAAAAATTCGGGCGTGATGCCGGCCTTGGCCTTCCAGGCGATGACGTCGGGATCGAACCAGTTCCAGTGCTCCTCGGTCAGCACGCGGGTGCCCACTTTGGGCCCGGTGGTAACCAGCCCCTTGGCGATCAGTGACTTGACCGCTTCGCGCACCACCGTGCGGCTCACGCCCAGTTCCTCGCAAAGCACCGGCTCCGGCGGCATGGACATGCCGGCGGTATAACGGCCCGCGACGATGGCTTCCCCGATGTGGTCAACCGTGTTGCCGTGGACGTTTTTCATGGTGGCCATGGGGTTCCTTTAGCCTCGCACAAACAAGGTGACCAACGGGTCCGAACCTACCTGGCGGCTCCAATGGCCATGCACGGCCGGATCGAAGGTGGCGCCGGCCGGCAGCAGGTCCGCGGAGTAGAAATGCTGTCCGGGCTTGAAGATGCGGGAAATTCCACCCTGCAAGCCGATCTCCATCTCGCCGCCCAGAATGAATACCCACTGGCCGTGCGGCGAGCAATGAAACTGGCTGCGAAAACCTACCGGGCTGTGGCGCAACTGGTAGCCGCCTGAAGGCATCAGCGTGGACAGCATGGATTGCGGATTGCCCTCCGGCAGCGGAACCTGCTCTTCGCGGAACTTTGCGAGGCCGTCGGCGTCGTCTGTGTAGAGAATAACTTTGGTGAAGGTGGTCAAAAAAGCTCCGTGTTCGTGTTCATGTGTTCGTTCTGGATAAATCCGGCGTGCAATTTCCCGCGTCTCAGGCCCCAGCCTGCGCAAGCCCGGCCCTGGCCGCAGCATCAGGCGCAAACTGCAGCAGCACCTTCATGGCCCTACCCTTGTCGCCAGCCAGCTTGAAGGCGTCCGTCGCCTGGTCGAAGTTCATGATATCGGTGATGACCGGCCGGCCATCGATCAGGCGCTTGTTCAAAAACTCCACCGCCACCGCGAACTCGGGGTGGAAGCGGAAGGTGCCGCGCAGATCGATCTCACGCGCCACCAGCGCGTTCATCGGGATCTTGATGTCGCCGCCCAGCCCCACGGCCACAATCACACCGCGCGGGGCGACGACCTGGAGCCCGGACAGCAGCGCGCGTTCATTGCCTGAGGCCTCGAACATGACGTCGAAGTAGCCCTTCTCCAACGCATACGGCGCCAGCGCATCGGGCTGCGCCGAAAGGTTGATCGCCTTGTCCGCACCCATCTTGAGAGCGCAAGCCAGCGGCAACTCCGCAATATCCACCGCCACAATCTCGGCCGCCCCGGCGCGCCGCAGGCCCGCGATCAGCAAGGCGCCGATGGGCCCACAACCGGTGACCAGCACTTTCTTGCCGAACACGACGCCCGCGCGATTGATGGCATGCAGGCCGACCGACAGCGGCTCAGCCAGCGCAGCCTCCGACAAAGAAATATCTTCGGACACGGCGTAGGCCTGCGTTTGATCGATCACCAGCGTTTCGCGGAATGCGCCCTGCACGTGGGGAAAACGCATCGCGCTGCCGTAGAAACGCATGTCCARGCAATGGTTGTGCTGGCCGAGCTGGCAGTATTTGCAGACGCCGCAAGGACGCGATGGGGACACAGCCACGCGTTGCCCGGGTGCGAAACCCGCGACTTGGTTGCCCACTTCGCTCACGATGCCCGAAACTTCATGCCCCAGCACCATCGGCTCCTTGATGCGCACCGTGCCGAAGCCGCCGTGCTGGAAGTAGTGTAGGTCCGAGCCGCAGATGCCGCCGAAGGCAACACGCACGCGCATCTGCTTCGGGCCGACGGGCTCGACTGCCTGCGAGTCAAAGCGCAGATCCAGCGGGGCGTGGCAGACGATGGCGCGCATATTCATTGAAGTTCAGCTCACAAAAAATCAAAGTTGGGCGGTGACCCCGCCATCGACATACAGCACATGCCCGTTCATGAAGCTGGACGCATCGCTGGCCAGAAAAACCGCCGCCCCCGCCAGTTCATGCACTTCGCCCCAACGCCGGCTCGGCGTGCGGCCGATCAGCCAGGAATTGAATTTCTCATCCGACGATAGCTTCTCGTTCAGCTCGGTCTTGAAGTACCCCGGCCCGATTGCATTGCACTGAAGGCCATGCGGACCCCAGTCGATCGCCATGCCCTTGGTCAGCATCTTCACCGCACCTTTGGTCGCCATATAGGGCGAGATTCCCGGCCGGCCGATCTCGCTTTGCACCGAGCAGATGTTGATGATCTTGCCGCGCTTGCGCGGGATCATCTTGCGTGCCACGGCCTGGCCCACCATGAAGACGCTGTCCAGGTTGGTGCGCATGAGCTTGCGCCAGTCCTCTTCGGCAAACTCTTCCAGCGAATTGCGGATCTGCATGCCCGCGTTGTTGAACAGGATGTCGATCGGACCGATGGTTGACTCGATGGTCTCCACCGCCGCCTTCACCTCCCCGGAATCCGTCACGTCAAACGCGCTCACATGTGCGGTGATGCCTTCGCTGCGCAGCAGGGCCGCTGCCTCCTGCACCTTGGCGGCATTGCGCCCGTTGACCACCACGACCGCGCCAGCTTGGCCGAGCCCGCGCGCAAGCGCCAGGCCAATGCCGGCTGATGACCCCGTGACGAGCGCCAGCCTGCCGTTCAGCTTGAATGAGTCGGCGACCATGGCCGCGCTCACGACAGGCGCTGACCGCTGTCGCCGTTGAAGACGTGGGCCTTGCCCGGCGCCACGTCCAGATGAATGATGTCGTCAGGCTGCGCATCGGTGCGGCCATGCATGACGACAATGATCTTGCTATTGCCCACTTCCAGCAGCAGCTCGGTTTCCGCGCCCGTCGGCTCGATCACGATCACCTTGGCAGGGATGCCTGTGCCGGTCGTGGAGACCTTCAGGTCGGTGGGCCTTACGCCATAGTTCACCGCTTGCCCGTCCACCGCATTGGCCAGCGCCTGCGCCGGCCAGGAATGCCCCTCTGCTTCCACCCAGGTGCGGCCATCCGCGACGCGAAGCGTGCCCTTCATCACGTTCATCGACGGCGAGCCGATAAATTGCGCGACGAAAAGGTTGCCCGGCCGGTCGAACAGCTCCAGCGGCGTGCCGATCTGCTCGATGATGCCGTCGTGCATGACGACGATGCGGTCGGCCATGGTCATGGCCTCGATCTGGTCGTGCGTCACGTAGACGGTCGTGGTCTTCAGGCGCTGGTGCAGCGCCTTGATCTCGGCCCGCATGGCAACACGCAGCTTGGCATCCAGGTTGGACAGCGGTTCGTCAAAGAGAAATACCTTGGGGTCGCGCACGATGGCTCGGCCCATGGCCACGCGCTGGCGCTGGCCGCCTGACAGCTCGCGCGGGAAGCGGTCGAGCAACGGGTCGAGGTTCAGGATGCGCGCCGCGTCACCCACGCGTTTGTCGGTGATCGCCTGGTCGGCCTTGCGCAGTTTCAGGCTGAAGGCCATGTTGTCGCGCACGGTCATGTGCGGGTAGAGCGCATAGCTCTGGAACACCATCGCGATGTCGCGATCCTTGGAGTCGAGGTCGTTGATGACCTTGCCGTCGATGGAGATCTCGCCACCGGTTATCTCTTCGAGCCCGGCCAGCATGCGCAAAAGCGTGGACTTGCCACAGCCCGAGGGGCCGACGAGCACAACGAATTCGCCATCGCTGATGTCGAAACTGATGCCGTGAATGATCTTGACCTTGCCGAAGGACTTCTCGATTTTGTTGAATGCGACGGATGCCATTTTGTTTATTTTTCCTGTGAATCAGCTTTTAACGGCGCCGGCCGTGAGGCCTGCGACCATATAGCGCTTGAATGCGTAATAAATTGCCGCAGGCGGCATCGCGTAGATAAGGCCCGTGGTCATGAGCAGTTCCCATGGCGAGTCGTCGGCCGAGAGGAAATTGCCCAGCGCCACCGCCAGCGTCACGCTGTCGTCCTTGGACAGCAGCAAAAAGGCGTAGAGGTATTCGTTCCAGGCAAGCAGCAACGCGTACGTCCCGACCGCCACCAGCGAAGGCACCATCAATGGCAGGTAAACGAGGCGAAAGAGTTGCATGGCCGTGGCCCCGTCCATCCTCGCGGCTTCATCCAGTTCCCAAGGCAGCTTGTCCGACGCCTGCTTGAGCACCCAGATGCAGTACGGCGAGGCGATCGTCACCATCGCCAGGATGAGCGCCCACTGGTTGTTGAGCAGGCCATAGTTGCCCATGGTCTTGTACATGGGCACGGCCAAGAAGGCCGCGGGGATGAAGTAGGTGAACAGTGCCATGTTCATCACCGTACGGCCGCCGGGAACCCGCAAACGGCTGATGGCAAAGGCCGCGCAGGTCGACACGAACAGCGTGAGCACGCCGACCGACACGGCGATCAGCAAGGAATTCCACAGCTGGATCCAGAAATGGTCCAGGTAGAAATGCTTCTGCATGAACACGAACTCGAAGTTTCGCAGTGTGGGTGCTTTCGGCCAGAGCTGGCCCGTCGTCGCCTGGTCCTTGGGCGACAGCGCGAACAGCACCATGTGGTAGATCGGCAGCAGCGTCCAGATCAACACGGGGATGCCGATGAGCAGTAGCTTGGCTTCGGTCGAGATGACCTTCAATGCGGAGCGGGTCATACCGGCCTCCGACGAGCCATCTCTAGGCGGCCGGGCGCCCCCCCGGGGGTCAGGGAGCGATAGGGAGCGTGGAGGCACATCATTTGGACAATCTCTTCATCATGAAATACACCAGAGGCAAGACCAGCGGCAATGCGACGACGATGGACGCAAGGGACAGGTCAACCTGGTCCAGACGCAGGTAGCGGATGCCCAGCGTTGCCAGCACGTGCGTCAGGTCTGCCGGCCCGCCACCCGTGAGCAGGTAGACGCTGTTGAAATCCCCCAGCGTCCAGATCATCGAGAGGATGGTGGACGTGAGGTACAGCGAGCGCATTGACGGCCAAGTAATGAAGCGGAACTTCTGCCACACTGAAGCGCCGTCCACCGACGCGGCTTCGTACTGCTCGCCCGGAATCGCCATACGGCCGGCCAGCAGGATCAGCGTCCAGAACGGCAGCGATTTCCAGATGTGCGCCAGCATCGAAAAGCCCAACGCCAGCGTCGGGTCGTTCAGCCAGTTCGGGCCGTCCATGCCGGTAAAGCGGTAGATGGCGGCGTTCACCACGCCCCACTCCGGGTTGAGCATGAAGCGCATGGACAGGATGGTCGGGATCGACGGCAC
>NZ_JBFUGX010000122.1:0-8312 GCF_056402675.1 Polaromonas sp. P3_C2
GGAGCCGGCTGAGGCCGCGAGTTTCTGGCTGACGCCTATTTCATCGCAGTTTTCAGAAAACCCCCTGTGTTGATGTTTCGCATGCGAAATGTCACCGGATTTTCTGTCGAATCGCGCCATTACTCTTTAGCCCCTTTTCTAAATTTTCAAATCGTTCCCACACCCATAATTGTGTAGCAACGAACATGTCATCCGTCTCACGAAGAGTTCCAGCTCTGAACGCCCGTTCGATATTGACGATTTGCTCTGCGAGGGCAATGCACCATTCCTTCGCAAATTCAACCTCGTCTCGCAGCACCGAATGCTTGTGCCCGAAATTCAATGCATTGCAAACCTCATTCCACCAGCGTTGAATTTTCACCAATTCACTTCGCGCGACCTCATTTGATGGGCGCACACCATCGATAACGCCCCAGTGCAGTGAACGGACAGCTTCACCCCGCAACTCTTCTTTAGCTCGACCCTCCTCGTAGTGCTTACTACACAAGCCACCAAGGTGCCAAATCTCATTACAGTGCGGATAGCGGCAAGTGGATTTATTTTTCATAGCCACCTACTATTGTTGAGGGCAACCAAGCCGCTGCTGCTCTGATTGAATTGCGAGCGTCCTCTGCCGATCCGGTCCGACAACTTCAGGTGCCTGGTACTGCCAGTTGGAGTATCGACTCCAAATCTTGTCACGTTCAAGTTTCAAAGCAGCACATCTAGTCGCCTTATCGCTCTGTGTCACATCTTGGGTAGCCTGCGCATTTGCTGCCCCACGCTGCGCCTCCGCAATCTGAACCTGCTGCTCCCAAGGCATACCGGCTGGCACGTTCGCGATGCGGTCAACATGTGCGTTCTGTGTATTGCAATGCTTGTTGCTCCAAAACGTACCGCCGGCAAAGGCCTTGCAGTGATAAATCGTGTCTGCCGAAGCCGCGAATGGGAATGTCAAAATCAGAAATGCCACGAGTTTCATATCGGCAGTCTAGCCGCTGGCAAGGGGCATGAACACCCCTAATTGGTGGAGCCGGGGACATTGCGCGAGTACAGAGCCGACGCGCAATCCAGCAATAACCCGGCCATCAAAACGACTAAACGGTATTCATGGCTCCCCCACTATCTCACTAGCAAAGTGGATGTCATGGAACCAATCATCGAAGTGCCACTCACCTTTTCGATGAAACGCGACGCCTCATAACAACGCGGAAGGAGCCCCTGGATCGGTTTGGATCTTGTTAAGCCGATCGCAAAGAAGCATATTGAGCTGTATTCCGGCCTGAACAAACAGCTTGGTAGTTCGGTCGAATTCGTTCTGCAAAAAACTCTTTGCCATAACCTCTGGATACGCTACCCCATCGTGCTCAAAGCGCTGTATCAGGATCGTGTGACGCTCCGCACGCTGCCCCGTCCAATCCTCGCTGAAGGATGGCAATACAACGCTTCTGTGCTTGGCTCGATTGGCAAGTGCCGATAGATGAGCTCCCCCATCCTTAAAGGAGTTCAATATTCGCCGAAGCTCAACTGCACCAGGTATAAGCTGAAGCTTCTGAGAAACAGAGCCGACGTTGACTTTATGAGCGTCAATGCTGTTGTCTAGATTGAGTCCAATGGCAAAGTAAATGACATGCGCCAATATGTCAGGTATTGAATGTAAGCTTTGAACACAAGCGGTGACTTGAGCACCAACCCGCAAAATAAACTCGTCGAACTCTTCCTGACCCCCGTCGAGACTCGTCCAATATAGAAATGTCTCTGGCAAATGTTCAGCGTTCGACTTTAGATAGTCTTCTAATAGTTTTCGGAAATCTTGATAGTGAACATACGCATACCCTTGTCGGTCAGCCACCGAACGTAAACACGGAGCTATGAGCTGAAGCTGATCCCGCCCATAAATGCGTTCCACAGTTTTTCTCGTCTCCTGAAGATCCCACGTTGTCATAACGATCACTCCCCGGTTTGACGTGCGGTATTTACTCGAGCACTCTACTATTTCATGGCAGGAATACATCCCGCAATTAGAGGATGATTTCGCATGCGAAACCATAACGAAGCCCCCTCCGCCCTCGTTATCGAGTCGAAACTTGATTGGCCGTGGTAGCCGTCCTCTGCAACCCCATCGTGATCTGCGGACTGTCGCAGGTTAGCGCCCGCACCTTGTCCTTCCACTGGATCGAAGCCGCACAGTCCGTCAGAGCCTTCCACTTGTAGCCCACCTCTTCCAGTTCCAGACTGGTCACCGTCGTCACCGGCATCCCGTTCTGACTCACGGTGATCACGTAGACGGTCCTGCCCTGCATCGTCATCCGTCCCACCACATGCAAGCCCTTGAGCCCATAAGGCTCCGGCATCTCGTTGGTCCCTGTCGGCTGGTCCGTCGCATGCTTGCCAATCACCTCCGTCACCGCCTGCACCGGCTGCGCCACCGCTTTCACGACTGAGGGCGCCGCCTGGACCGTCGTCGTCCGTTTGACGGTTGACTTAGGCTTCTCCGCCTCCGGCCAGAAGGCCCAGACGATAGCGACCGCTGACAGCGCCAGTACTCCCCACTTCAACCGGTTGAACTTCACAATGAACGGCGCCACATCCTGCGCCCCCGCCTCGGCCACGCTGTTGCCCTGCGTGTGGCTTTTGTAGAACTTGAAGAACTCCGGCTTGTACTTGCGTTCTTCCGTCGAGACCACCCCACCCCGGTAACCGCCATGCGTCTTGCGGATGTAGTGATCCGCCTTGCCCAGGATGTCCGCCTTGCGGACCTTGATCAGGATCGCCATCAGCCTGGCAATCGGCTGGTTCATGTCCCGGAACGACTGGGTGCCCAGCAACACATCGGCATTGAAGTGCCGGTGCAGCTTGTACCACTCCACCACCTGCGGATCCGTGCCAATGCTGGGCATGGCCACATGACACTCGTCAATGATGAAGAGCGGACCTTGCCCTGTCTGGGGATGCTTCCACTCGCTGTAGTACTCCCAGACTCCGCCGAACACCGACACCGAGGGATCGGGCTTTTCTGAGTGGCCGTCTTCAAAGAGTTTGAAGGCTTCTCCATTGCCCTGGTCGTCCACCGCTTCCGCGTCCCAGGTGCCGCGAATCGGCTGGGTCCGGGTGCGCAGCTGGATCAGGTTTCGATAGTCCGGGTTCACCGCGGCGAACATTTCCACCAGCAGCGGCAGGTTCGTGATGACCAGTCGCCCGCGCTGCAGCGCCGGCAACACGTGATAGACAACAGCTTCATAGCTCTTGCCCGAGCCCGGGATGCCTTCCAGGCCATTGATCATGATGCGCCCCTCATGATCCGAGCCTGACGAAAGGAATCAGCTGCAGTACCAGGCGAATCACAATCGCCGCCGTGATGATGCTGATGGCCGTTCCCACCCCGAGCAGGCCCAGGATGTTGAGGATTTCGCCGGGCAGCGGCCCTACCTGACTGGCGTAGCCATCCACCGCACTGGTGTCGATCTCGCCAATGGCCGAGATGGACACCTTGAGCACCTGCTCAAACAGCCAGGCAAAGACATCCTGACCCATGGCCCAGAGCGCCACGAAGATGGCGACATTGAGCGCCGCAAACCACTGCAGGACCGCCGTGATCTTGGCAAACAGCATCGAGAAGGCCGCACTCATGCTCAACCTCCAAAGATCAAAGCCCGGGCCAGCAGCAAGGCGCTGACCAGGATGATCAGACGGCCCCAGTCCCAGACATAACAAGGCGGCGCCACATCCCGGACTCCGAAGTCCGCCCAGACGGCAAAGCCGAAGTCCAGGTTCCAGGCCGGGCAGCTGCCGCCCGTGCCCACGCTGGGCATGAGCTTGCCCATCAGGTTGGCGACGGGGGTGGCCGTGAGAGCCGCCTTTTGTTCCCGCCAGACGCCGACCAGGCCCTCGGGGTATTTGCGTTCGTAGAGCTTGGGCACCTCGGGCAATGCCGTGTCCACCGGGGGCTCCTCCGGGTCTTTCTCCGGGGTGGTTTCGGTGCTAGTTTCCGTTTCGGTGATGTTGGTGACCGGGTTGTAGTTGGTGATGTTGGTCACGTTGGTGGTCGTGATCTTGTTGCCTTCGTAGGTGTGGTTATGGGTCACGGTTTCCGTCTTCACGTTGCCGTTGGGCAGGTTGGTGACCTTCTGGGTGCCAGGGGTGCTGGCGGGGCCGCTCAGGGAGATCGGTCCGATCTCGATGGCTTTGGGGGATTGGGCAATGGCCTGCTCCAGCAGGGGGCCGATGGTGGAGCTGGTGGGCCAGCCGCTTTTGGAGGCAATGGCGTCCTGCAGCTCCTGCAGGCTGGAGGGGGTGCCGGGGTTGTCAGTCACAGGTGGTGCGGAGACCTGGCCGATGGGCCAGTCCGCATAGCCGGCATAAGACCCATCACTTCGCTCCGTCGCCTCGGCATGGCAGACATTGCCGCTCACGGTGCCCTTGTACAGAAACCGGACGTTGCTGCGGCTTTCGGCGCTGGCCGTGCAAGCCTGCGACTTGCTCGGGTAGAAGGTCGCAAGCACCGAGGTGTTGTACTGGTAGCACGGCGCCACCGTACAGACGTTCGGGTCGAATTTCGTGATGGTGATGGTGCCGGAATTGCCGGCGCGGTTGCAGCCGAAGTCCAGTTCCTTGCAGAAGTTCCAGAGCGCTGAGGCGACGACGATGGGACCGGCGACGCGGCCGAACAGGTTGCCGAGGGCGACGGCGACCTTGGCGGCGGGGATGCGGCCGAAGCCTTTGACGGCTACCGGGTTGCCGGAGGGATTTTTGGCAGTGGTGCCGCCTTCGACCTTGGGCAGGCCGCCGTCGGTTTTGACGGCGTTGTCCCAGATGATCTGGCCGGCGCTGGCCGGGGGAATGGTGGTGACGGGACCGGGGCCGGTGAAGACCACCGTGCCGCCAGTGGTGCGGAAGATGTCGTAAGTGCCGGTCTGGGCGTGGGCTGTGCCCAGGCACATCAGCAGCAGAAATAAACCACTGAGGAGGCGTTGGCTAATCATTTAGCGGCCCCTCCCGAGTGCGAGACACAAACCGATGCCGCTCAGAGCACCGATCAGGGCGATGATGGCCCAGAACAGGGCGATGAGGGCACCGGTGAGCATGGCAACCCCCTTAGACCTTGCGGATCACGCGCTTGGCGATGTCCGGGCCTTTGAAGGCCAGCGCGATGCCGACGATCAGGAGACCAATGGCCACGACCTTGCCGGTGACCGTGCCCAGGCCGATGGCGTCGAGGAATTGGTCCAGCACGCTGGGGTCGGCGGTCTGGGCCATGGCGCGGTTGGCCAGCAGCATCAGGCTGGTGCCTGCGGCGGCGGCTTTGCCGACAGCGGTGCTGCCGTATTTTTTGGCGACGTTGAAGAGCTTCATTTGAATTCCTTTTTCAAATGGTGCTTTCCGGAACATCCGGAACTACACCCGAGAGGCCACGACGTTTCACAACGCTGGCAGCCTCCCGGCTGGAGTCAAACCTTGCGGATCAAGCCGGTCGCGATTCCAATGCCGTAGCCGATGAGCCACATGGCCAGCACGGCGGCAAATCCTCCTGTGTAGGTTTTAAGAACAGCCTGGGGGGTGATGCCCAGGAGGGCGGGGTCCAGCGTCTCGGCCAGGCTGAGAGACGAGACGTTGGCCGGGGGACACGGGTCGATGTCTTGGGTGCAGATCAGAAACCGCATTTCAGTCCTCCGAAACTTTCTCGGAGCCGCATTCGGGGCATTCCAGCTCAGCGTCGTCGGGGTCGGCTTCGGGCTCGACCTTGAACTCCACATAGTGGCCTGCGTAGCCGCAGGCGCTGCAGCTGAATTGCGCCATGGCGTTTCCTTTCAGCGCGCCCGGTGGCGCAGGGTGGCGCGGGCATCACGCACACCGAGGCGCAGGACCTCGATGCAGGTGATGAGCGCCTGGTGGATATAGACCCACGCCGCGCTGAAACGGTTGTGGGTGCGGATGGGGTTTCGCATGCGAAACGTCTCAGTCGTTGGCGTCGAGTGTCATGTCCACCGGTGTGACCATGGAGATCTCGCCGGTGTCCTTGTCGGTCGAACGGAACGCCTTGCGGGTGTAGCCGCCGAGCTTGCAGTCCACCGTGATTTCGTCACCCTGCTGGCCCAGGCGCTGGTTGCTGCGCACTTCGACCACCTGGGGGCGGGTGTAGGCGTCGGCCGCTGGGGTGATCAGGCGGGTGTAGTGTTTTTTCTCATGGCGGCGGGCGGCTTCGATCTTGCCTTTGATGGTGACTTCCATGAAGCGCTTGCCTTGCATGGGCTGGATGTTGTTCGGTTGTGCTGACATCAAATACTCCTTACGCGGCAAGCCGCATCAAATCCCGGCTGACGTGGTATTCGGGGCGGTTCCGAGCCGGAGAAAAACAAAACCGCCGGTCCACGCGTTGCGGCGTGAAATCGTGAATGAGGGAGTCGTTGGCTGTGACGACGATGTTGGAAGCGCGCCAGCTCACGCCGGCGTCTTCCAGCAACTTGCGATTGCGAAAGAAGGTGGCGCGGCTGTACTTGGCCCGGACCACGTTCTCGTTGAGCGTGCAGAGCGCGGACCAGAAGCCGTAGAGCTGGCCGCCGCGCGTGTCGCCGTAGGTGTTTTGCAGCCGTGTGATCACGGCTGTGGTGCTGCGTACTGTTTCCATCGCTTGCTTCCCTTCTCTGAGCAGTCGCTCAATCTCTGTGTCGTGAATGCCTTCCAGGTAGTCATCGGTGACTTCGGCCACGGTGGGGTTCTTGCCGAAGTCGTACTGGAATTTGTCGCTGTGAATCTCGACCTCGACGCGCAGCCGGTTGTCGGCCAGGCGTTGCAGGGCTTTCAATTTGCGCTCGACGCGGCCGGGATTTTTCTCGTTGGTGCCGTGGATGTGATCGAAGAGGATGCGGAAAAAACTGCGCAGGCGTGAGTAGTCGTGAAGCTTGAATTCGTCACCCTTGTGATAGAACTTGACGGTGGTGGTTTTGCCGGCGAAGTAGACGGCCATGTCGTACTTGGCCGCTTTCTTCTGGCGGCGGGGGAAGTTGCGCAGCTGAATGCTGTCAAAGAACTCTTTGCAGGCGGGTTTGCTAAGGTTGTAGACGTGTGCCACATCTACCCGGTGCACGGTCCAGCAGTCCGCTGGCGGCATGTCTGTCTCCAGCAGCTTCTCGACCAAAGCCACAAGGTAGCGTGCCGCTTCCTTGAAGTCAGAAGGGCCACCGTAGACGTTGTGGCCCAGCATGACCTTGTGCACGCTGGCTTCGATCAGGAGGTAAGGCTCGCAGGCGTGCAGGCGAGGGCGGCCAAGCTTGTCCAGGACGTAGTCCTCGTATTTGGGCATCACGGAAATGCGGGAGTCCCAAGAGCCGAGCAGCTGGCCGCTGAAGAGTTCGTACAGGACTTCGCCGCTGGAAAGGTCGCACCCAGACCGCAGAATGCACTGTTGCTCGATGCGCCGCATGATGGTGCGGTCGATCGGGGGGGACTTGATTTTGATGGTGTCGTAGGCCATCAGAATTCCGCTGGGCTGGAAACAGGCCGAGTCTCATGCGTGAGACTGTCAGGCGGTGCTACCACGCCCGCCTGACTAAAAGCGGGGTCGGGGAAAGCCTCGCTGCGGCAGCCATCCGGCAGCGCTGGTATCCCCGCAAGCGGGGCCCCTCCAGCGCTGTCGGCTGGTGCGCAGCTGCAGGTGGGTCCGCCACACACCGCGACGTTTCCACAAGGTACGGTGACCCTGGTGCGCTCCGGCCACAGGGTCTCTAGGGTCCAGCAGTCTTTGCCACTCGGTGTGGTCCAGGGCGCACGGATGATGGCGCAGTAAACGATCTTTCCCTTGCGGGCGACGACGTGCTGCACGAGGACCTGGCGATCGCGGGCGGCTTGGCCGCAGCGAGCCGCGTGGGCCTCGTGGGTGTAGGGGTCCATGACTGTGAGCGTCATGCGATCACGCGAACGGTGACGGGGGACATGCCGAGGGCCAAGATGCTGCGGAGGTAGACGGCGGCGTCTGCGGCGCTGTAGCCGGACTCAATGACCACATCCCCCGTGCCGAGGCTGTCGGTGTATTCGAGTTGATACAGAGTCGTGCGGTTTACCGTTTGAGCAGTTGAATCACCCCCAGATTGAAGGAGGCTAGAGCGGGTGCTTTCAGCCAAAATGACCTCCAACACAAGGAGGGAGTTGAATGAAAAGCTTGATCTGGATGGCAGCGCTGTTCGTCATCATCATGGTGGTCATCACCATCTTGAAAGCGAAGCGAGGGGAATCAGAGCCCGCAGGAAGTCGGGATTTACGAAAGAAACGGCCGCTCACTGAGCGTGAGCAAAGTATGTTTCTTCGGCTCTGCACCACTTTTCCGCAGCATGTGGTCC
>NZ_JBFUGX010000123.1:0-8299 GCF_056402675.1 Polaromonas sp. P3_C2
CTTGAACTCTGCGGTCCAGAGATGGGGGTTTTCCAGCTTGAGCTGGTTGATCAGGTCGATGCCGAAGTTGCAGTGCATGGACTCGTCGCGCAGGATGTACTGGTACTGCTCGGCGGCGCCGGTCATCTTGTTCTGGCGACCCAGGGCAAGAATCTGCGTGAAGCCCACGTAGAAGAACAGGCCTTCCATCAGGCAGGCAAACACGATCAGCGACTTGAGCAGGGTCTGGTCAGCTTCGGTAGTGCCGGTCTTGAAGTGAGGGTCGGAAATCACTTCAATGAAAGGAATCAGGAACTGGTCCTTGTCCTTGATCGATTGCACTTCGTTATAGGCGTTGAAGATTTCGGCTTCGTCCAGGCCCAGCGATTCAGTGATGTACTGGTAGGCATGGGTGTGGATGGCCTCTTCAAAAGCCTGGCGCAGCAGGAACTGGCGGCATTCGGGTGCCGTGATATGGCGGTAAGTGCCCAGCACGATGTTGTTGGCAGCCAGCGAGTCGGCGGTCACGAAGAAACCCAGGTTGCGCTTGACCAGACGGCGTTCGTCTTCGGTCAGGCCGTTCGGGTCTTTCCAGAGCGCGATGTCGCGCGTCATATTTACTTCCTGCGGCATCCAGTGGTTGGCGCAGGTGGCGAGATATTTTTCCCAGGCCCACTTGTATTTGAACGGCACCAGCTGGTTGACGTCGGTCTGGCCATTGATGATGCGTTTGTCGGAGGCCTTGACGCGTTGTGCCTTGGCGGGTGCGGCGGCAGACGTAGAAGGTGCTGCAGCTTGCACAGGTGCGAACGCGCCGTCGTTGAGCATGCGCACTTGCGCCTGGGGCTGCTCGGCAGTGTTCAAAGAAAGAGGCGGAAGTTCCATCGAGCGGCCTTCAGGCAAGCCGCTGTTGTGAGATGTTTGCAAAGATGGTTTGACTTCTTCGTCCCAGGTCAACATAGAGGTTTCCAATACTTTGGGATTATGAAAGCAGCGATACAAAATGAAAAGTGTTCATTCACATCGCTACAAAATTGTGTTGCTCAATTACATCGAATCGTGCGATGAAGCTCAGCGCACGATTCGGTTTTTTATTGGCAGGCCTCGCAACCTGGGTCATCGATTGCACAGAATTTGATGTCGGTCGCGGGCGATGCACTCATCTGCGCCTGCGCTGCGGCGGCTGCCGCTTCGAGCGCGCTCATGCCGCCGCCTGCCGTCGCGGTACCCGATGACACCGAGTTCATCTTGCCTGCGGTCACGGTCGACTTCTCGGCGTGCGTCGCGCTTTGCGTGCGCAGGTAGTAAGTCGTCTTGAGGCCGCGCAGCCAGGCCAGCTTGTAGGTGTCGTCGAGTTTTTTGCCCGAGGCGCCTGCCATGTAGATATTGAGCGACTGCGCCTGGTCAATCCATTTCTGGCGGCGCGCTGCGGCTTCCACAATCCAGGAGGTCTCGATCTCAAACGCCGTGGCGTAGAGGGCTTTGACGTCTTGCGGGACGCGGTCGATGGGGCGCAGGGAGCCGTCGAAGTGCTTCAGATCCACCACCATCACGTCATCCCACAGGCCCAAGCGCTTCAGGTCTCGGACCAGGTAATGGTTGATGACGGTGAATTCACCCGACAGGTTGGACTTGACCGACAGGTTGCCAAAGCAGGGTTCGATACAAGCATCCACCCCAATGATGTTGGAGATGGTGGCTGTGGGCGCAATGGCCACGCAGTTGGAATTGCGCATGCCGTCTTTGGCAATCTTCTTGCGCAAAGCGTCCCAGTCAAGGCTGGCGGAGCGGTCGACTTCCACATAGCCGCCGCGCTGCTCGGCCAGCATGTCCAGCGTATCCAGCGGCAGGATGCCCTTGTCCCATAGCGAGCCTTTGTACGTGGCATATTTACCGCGCTCTTTGGCCAGTTCGGTCGATGCCCAGTAAGCGTGGTAGCAGACAGCCTCCATGGATTTGTCGGCGAACTCGACAGCTTCCTGGGAAGCGTAAGGCACGCGCAGCTCGTACAGGCAGTCCTGGAAACCCATGATGCCCAGGCCCACAGGGCGGTGGCGCATATTGGAATCGCGGGCCTTCTTGACGGCGTAATAGTTGATGTCGATCACGTTGTCCAGCATGCGCATGGCCGTGGTGATGGTCTTTTTAAGCTTCTCGTGGTCGACTGCGCCGTCCTTCAGATGCTGGACGAGGTTGACCGAGCCGAGGTTGCAGACAGCGGTTTCGGTGTCGCTGGTGTTGAGTGTAATTTCGGTGCACAGGTTGGACGAGTGAACGACGCCGGTGTGTTGCTGCGGCGAGCGCACATTGCAGGCATCCTTGAACGTGATCCAGGGGTGGCCGGTTTCAAACAGCATCGACAGCATCTTGCGCCACATGTCAGTGGCCTGCAGCTTGCGGGATGGCTTGATTTCGCCGCGCTCGGCCTTGGCTTCGTAGGCGGTGTAGATTTTCTCGAAGTCCTTGCCGAACTTGTCGTGCAGGTCGGGTGTGTCCGACGGTGAGAACAGCGTCCAGGTGCCTTTTTCCATCACGCGGCGCATGAAGAGGTCGGGAATCCAGTTGGCGGTGTTCATGTCGTGCGTACGGCGGCGATCGTCACCGGTGTTCTTGCGCAGTTCCAGGAACTCTTCAATATCCAGGTGCCAGGTTTCCAGGTAGGCGCAGACGGCGCCTTTGCGCTTGCCGCCCTGGTTGACCGCCACGGCGGTGTCGTTGACGACTTTGAGGAAAGGCACGACGCCTTGCGATTCGCCGTTGGTGCCCTTGATATGGGCGCCCAGGGCGCGCACAGGCGTCCAGTCATTGCCCAAGCCGCCGGCAAATTTGGACAGCAGCGCGTTTTCCTTGATGGCGTCGTAGATGCCTCCCAAGTCGTCGGCGACGGTCGTCAGATAGCACGACGACAGCTGCGAGCGCAGCGTGCCGGCATTGAACAGGGTGGGCGTGCTCGACATGAAGTCGAAGGACGACAGGATTTCGTAGAACTCGATCGCGCGTTCTTCGCGGTTGATCTCGTTGAGCGACAGGCCCATGGCCACGCGCATGAAGAAAGCCTGTGGTAGCTCGATGCGCTGTTTGCGCACGTGCAGGAAGTAGCGGTCAAACAGGGTTTGCAGGCCGAGGTAGTCAAATTTCAGGTCGCGTTCGGGCTTGAGCGCGGCGCCCAGGCGGGCCAGGTCGAACTGCTGGAGCTTTTCGTCGAGCAGCTCGTTTTGTACGCCCTTGGCGATGAACTGCGGGAAATACTCGGCGTAGCGAATCGCCATGTCTTCCTGACTGACTTCTTCACCCAGCACCTCGCGGCGGATGGTGTGCATCAGCAGGCGTGCGGTGGCGTAGGTGTAGTCAGGGTCTTTCTCGATCAGGGTGCGCGCTGCCAGGATGGACGCCTTGTAGACTTCATCAATGGGCACACCGTCATAGAGGTTGCGCATGGTCTCGGCAACGATGGGGTCGGGCTTGATATCTGCGCCCAGGTTGGCGCAAGACGCTTCAATCAGAGCCTGCAGGTTGCGGATGTCCAGCGCGACGCGGTTGCCGCGGTCGGTCACATGGATCAGGGGCGCCGCAGGTGCCTGGGTTTGCGGCTGGCGTGCACGCTCTTGCGTGCGCTTCTCGCGGTACAGCACGTAAGCGCGGGCGATTTCATGGTGGCCGCCGCGCATCAGGCCCAGCTCGACCTGATCCTGAACGTCTTCTATATGAAAGGTTCCGCCGCCTGGGCGCGAACGCATCAGGGCGCGGATGACCGCCTGGGTCAGGCCGTCAACGGTTTCGCGGACGCTGGCCGAAGCCGCACCCTGCGTGCCATGCACGGCCAGGAAAGCCTTCATCATGGCCACGGCGATCTTGTTGGGTTCGAACGGCACCACGCCGCCATTGCGGCGGATGATCTGGTAATGGGCGAGCGGGTTGCTTTGCGCGTTGGTATCGCCGGTTGCTGGGTTGCTTGCCAGAACGCTCGACGTGACGGGCACCGCGTGTTGTGCAGTTTGCATGACTTCCTCTTTGCTTTGTTTTATGGGTGGTTTGATGTGCTGTTCGGGGTCTCTGGATATATTGAGGTATTGCACAGGCCTATCAACCTGCTCCTTCATTTCCTGACCCGAATTACATCAAACTGAATTAGGGCTTAGACACTATACCTAGGGTATGGAGGGAATACAAGCCACTACAGGTAGTGTATCGCTGACTAAATGCACCGTTACGTTTTGTGGCTTTTTAGGCCCCATTCCAGACGCCTCGATCAGGGCTTGATGGTGGCTCGTTCAACTTCGCTGAAAGCCTGATGCCATCAGGCTTGCGAAGCTGATGCAGCGTTGTGGCGCGGCTTTTCGCGGGCTTGGATTGAGAGCGCCGGTCACTGCTGGCGCGGTAAAAATAACCGGAAATTTCCACAGCAAGACGCACCGCAATGGTGAGTGCGTGCAGGTGCACCAGTCACATGATTTCGGGAAAACACCTAGCCGGTGACGACAGCGAGTTTTGCAGCAGAGGCCAGTTGAAGCCAAGGCCCGGGTCCTGCTTGCGGCCGGGTGCAATGTGCTCGTGCCCGGCGATGTGCTCAATGGGATAGCGCTGCAGAAGCGAGGCGCACAGCCCGGTCAGGGTTTCATACTGGGATGCTTCAAAGGTATCTCCCTCAAGGCCTTCCAGTTCGATGCCGATGGAATCGTCGTTGCAGTTGGTGCGTCCGCGGTAGCTGGATTCCCCGGCATGCCAGGCGCGGTCGTCACAGCTCACAAACTGCCACAGAGCGCCGGTTCGGGCGATGAAAAAGTGCGATGAAACCTGCAGGCCGCGAATGCCCTGAAAGTAAGCGTGTGCCTCCCAGTCGAGCTGGTTGGTGAAAAGGCGCTGGACGTTGTCATTGCCGAACTCACCTGGCGGCAGGCTGATGGAGTGGATGACGATCAGGTCGATTTGCGCGCCGGGAGGGCGTGGACCAAAGTTGGGCGAAGCCAGTGCGCGTGCGTAGCGGTACCAGCCGTTTTGCCACAAAGGCCGGGGAAGGGCATTGGGGCTTTCAGGCGGGGTCATCAGCAGGGTCAAGTCCATCGGCCAGGTCGTCATTGCCCGGCGTGGCGATATTCAGGCGTGCAATGCGGTAGCGGATCTGCCGCAGGCTCAAACCCAGCCTCGCGGCGGCGGCGGTACGATTGAAGCCGGTCTCCAGCAAAACCTTGGTCAGGATGTTTCGCTCCTGCCCGTCCAGATAATCCTGCAGGTTTTCCGGGACGGCGACGTGCTCTTCGACCGGCGCATCAAAATGCAGCATACTTCCTTCGCCGAGCGCCACGGCCCGGTGCAGGATGTTTTCCAGCTCCCTGACATTGCCGTTAAAGGGCCTGGACTGCAGCTGCTCCATCACGGCATCTGTCAACTCGGGCATCTTGAAGCCGGACTCCTGGCAGATTCTTGACAGCAGGGCAGTGCAGAGTGCCGGCAAATCCTCCCTGCGTTCGCGCAAGGCCGGCACGGCAATTTCAATCACATTGAGCCGGTAATAAAGATCCTGGCGGAATGTCCCTTCCTGGGCTTCCGCCGCCAGGTTTTTGTGCGTTGCGCTGACGATGCGCACGTCAACGGTGTCCTCCTGCGGCGAACCCAGCGGCCTGACGGTGCGCTCCTGGATGGCGCGCAGAAGTTTGGATTGCATGGCCAGCGGCAGGTCGCCAATTTCATCGAGAAACAAGGTGCCGCCCTTGGCTGCCTGGAAGTAGCCTTGCCGGTCCTGCGCTGATCCGGTGTAAGCGCCCTTTCGTGCACCGAAGAACTCCGCTTCGAGGAGGTTTTCGGGTATGGCGCTGCAATTGACGGCTACAAAAGGCCCTGTCGCGCGGTGGCTGCAGCCGTGTACGGCGCGTGCAACCAGTTCCTTGCCGGTGCCCGATTCCCCCTGAATGAGGACCGGCGCCATGCTTCCCGCCACTTTGACGATGCGCGACTTGACGGCGCGCATGACGGCAGACTCACCCACCAGTTTTTGCAGAATCTGGGTGCCGTCCCCGCTTTTTTTCTGGGCGGAGGGGGCGGGGCCGTGTTCCGGTGCGCTTCGATCGCTTTTGGCCTGTAGTGCAGGATGCTTGGCACCCTGCACGGCGGATGCCACGACACTGCGGAATTGTTTGAGGTCGACCGGTTTCGTGAGGTAGTCAAACGCGCCGGCCTTGAGTGCTTCCACCGCATTTTCGGCCGAGCCGTGGGCTGTAATCACCACGCATCGTTCGGGCCTTTGCTGGTCTATCATGTCTCGCAGTAATTCGAGGCCAAGGCCATCTGGCAGGCGCATATCGGTGATCACAGCATCGAAGTGATGCGCCTTGAGCTGCTCCCGGGCCTGCAGCAGGTCACCGGCTGCCTCCACCCGATACCCTTCCCTGAGCAGCGTCAGTTCATACAGGGTGCGCAAATCCGGTTCATCGTCAATGACGAGGATACGTGCCTGCTGGGGAACGGGAATGGGGGTGCTCATGGTTTTCAGGTTGGCATTGTGGCAAAAGAAGCCGCGGGCAAGGTCATAGACGGACTGGAGGGTGCGAATATGACAAAAAATTCGTTTCCTTCAATGCCGCTGCGCTGCACGCGCTGGTAGCCGATCAGGGCACCATAGCGTTCGCATAATTCACGGCAAATGTACAGGCCCAGCCCGCTGGAGCGGCTTTCAGAGGAGAAAAATGGTTCGAACAGGTGTGTCTGCACGGTTTGCTCCATGGGTTGGCCATCGCTCCATACGGACAGACGGGCCTGCCCGGGCGTAACGAGCTGGGTGGAGACTTCAATGGCCTGAGAAGATGTGCTGGCATAGCGCAGGGCGTTGTCCAGCAGATTGACCATGAGGCGGCGCAAATGCTCGGGCTCAAAGCACACAACGGCATTACCCGAATCTGCCGTGATCTTCATGCGTCGGGACGCTTCAGTCTGCCCCGCCCAGTCCGCGGTAATCTTGTGAGCGGTTTCGTCCAGCGCCAGGGTGGTGGTTTGTGGCGAGGGCAGGTGCGCCTGGGCACGTGAAATGTTCAATACCTCATCGACGATTCTGGCGAGACGTTGCGCATTTTGCCGGATCATGCCTGTGAGCTGGCGGTGCGGCTCGTCTTGCAGGTCTTCTTCCAGCAAGGCATTGGCTTGAGAGATCGCCGCCAGCGKATTCCTGATTTCGTGTGCCACTGCGGCCGACATGCGTCCCATGGCTGCCATCTTCTCGGTCCTCACGCGGGCTTCCATTTCACGCAGGTCTTCCAGGAACATTACACAAAGGCTTTCGTGGGTGCCATTTTTCGAGGCGGCAAGACGAGTGCGTACATGAAGCCGCCGGGTATTGCTGCCCGGGTATTCAAGGCTGATGTCCGCTTCCTGGGGGGTCTGCGTGCTGAACGTGCTGTGCATCAGTTCCGCCAGGGGCAACCAGGCCGCCTCCATGACGAGGATGAAAGGCGCGCTGCGAACTGAATCCCGGGCTCCCAGCAGGCGCCTGGATGCCGGATTGGCCGACCGGACGATGCCGTTGATGTCGACCACCAGCACGCCGTCGGCCAAGGTTTCAATGACCAGTTCGTTCACCTGCGTCTGCATGCGCGCGGCGGACTGGCTGCGTTTTGCCAGCTGTTCTTCACGGGCCAGCCGCAAGGCGAGGTGGTTCGCAAGCAGTGCGACCAGGAAAAAACCGGAACCACTCAAGCCCGACTGGAGGAATCGGGCATTGAAGTCGCCCAATACCTGAAGTGAGCTCCACCAGGCGTCGGCCAGAAGCAGCAAGGTCACGCTGGCTGCGGTTCCGAAGGCCAGCAAAATCGGTCCAAGGATGGAGGCAAGGAGCACCGGCAGGGCAAACAGCGGCGTGTAGTTGATGCCGCTCGATTGCAGGAAATTGAGTGTGGAGAACGTGATGACGTCCACGCCGATGGTCAGTAACCACTGTGCGTCAAAGGTGCTTCGTGGTGGCCGCGGTTTGGCCCACAGGCGCACGGCCAGTGTGGCGCACAGATAGGCGATGCATACCGCAATCGACCAGCGGTTGGTGATGTTGCCCAGCGCGTAGATAACCGCCTGAAGGATGACGAGCACCGTGGCGATGGCAACGCGTGCCGTCATGAAGACACGCCACAAACGGCCGAAGGAGCCCAGTTCGGGCACGGTCTCCCACGCGCCTGATGCCTTGCCTCCCGTTTCAAACCAGTGGGATGGCGTGCTCATAGGGGCCTGCTAACACTATGTTTGCAAGATGCGTTGCGCTCAAAAAGGCCTTGAGCAAGGCGCAAAACGCAGGCGGGGTAGACCCCGTCAAGGCTTTGCAACGCCGCGCAAGGCCTTTTTG